>NZ_JBFAXR010000094.1:0-34312 GCF_040680895.1 Streptomyces sp. NPDC051940
CGACCGCGACGACGAGCTGGAGGACGTCGGCAAGAGCGCCCCGGTGGCGTCCTCCGCCCCCGACCGGGGCGACGGGTACGCGGTGGCGCTGCGCTCACCGGACGCCCCCGCAGGGGTGCGCACCGCTCAGCGGACACCCCGCGCCAACTGGGCCGTCACCGCGATCCATTGACACCCGAACTAAAGCCCTTTAGCCTCCTCCGCCAGGTGGCCGCCTGCACCTCCCCGCACGACCCGGCCCCGTCCCTCCATCCGGACGGGGCCGGCGGAGCACACGCTCCGGCACCCCGTACCGCGCACAGACGCGGAGACCTGGACGGGTCTCCATGACAACGCCTACGTCCGAAAGGACATCCATGTCGCGAATCCCCCACCTGCCCCGTGCCTGGAAGGCCGCCGTCGCCGCGGGCGCCACGACGCTCGCCGCTCTCGCCGGCCTGCTGTCCCCCGCCGCGCACGCGGCCGGCACCGCCGCCGCGGAACACCGCACCCTCGCGTACTACCAGACCCAGTACCAGGACGGCGTCTACGTCTCGCCGCTCCCGCTCAAGGACATCGCCACCCACATCGAGGTCGCCGCCCTGCATCTGAACGGCGACGGCAGCGTGCACCTCAACGACCACCCGCCCACCGACCCCCGCTACGACCGGATGTGGACGGACATCGCCGAACTCCAGGCGTCCGGCACGAAGTCCCTCGTCCTGCTCGGCGGCGCCGCCCCGGGCACGTACACCAATCTGCACAAGGACTTCCCGCGCTACTACGGGCTGCTCAAGGAGACCCTCCAGCGGCACGGCTTCGACGGCGTCGACCTCGACATCGAGGAGCGCTTCTCACTCGCCGACACCGAACGCCTGATCCGGCAGCTGCGCGCCGACTTCGGCGACGGCTTCATCATCACGCTCACGCCCGTCGCGTCCGACCTGTCGGGCGGCTCGCGGTTCTCCGGCGGCTTCAGCTACAAGCGGCTGGAGCAGGACCTGGCGAGCGACATCGACTGGTACACCGGCCAGTTCTACTGCGGCTGGGGCAGTCTCGGGAGCACCAGCGGCTACGACGCGATCGTCGCCAACGGCTTCAGCCCGTCGCGGGTGCTGACCGGCGCGCTCACCAACCCGGCGAACTGCTCCGGCTACGTCGACCCCGGCACGCTCGCCTCGACGCTGCGGTCCCTGGTCGCCGCGTACCCGACGTTTGCGGGCGCGGCAGGGTGGGAGTACTTCAACGCGGTTCCGGTGAACGGCACCGGACCGGCGTCGTGGTACGCGAACGTGGCTGGCGCGATGAGCAGTTGATCCCGTCCGCCTGACAACGTTGTCCACCCCATCGGCCGACGATTGAGGGGAACCGCCCCGTGTCCGTAGCCATCACCGCCGTCGAGTCCACCGACCTGTTCACCGGGACCGAGCACTCCCCGCACCAGGTCCTGCGGGTCACCGTCGAGGCCCCGGCACCCGTCCGGGTCACCGTCGACGGCCCCGGGGTGCGCGGCGAGGCCACCGGCACGGGGCCGGTCGAGGTGCCGCTCACCCTGGCGGACGCGCCGCCCGCCGGCACCGTCCTGCCCGTCACGGTCCGCGCGGGCGGCGCCGCCCGCGAGGCCGAGGTCGTCGTCGCGGAACCGGGCTGGACGATGTTCATGGTGTCGCACTTCCACTACGACCCGGTCTGGTGGAACACCCAGGGCTCCTACACCACCCCCTGGGAGCTCCTCACCGAGGACGGCTCGACCCGCCCGCCCTTCGAGTGGAACAGCTTCGCCCTCGTCGACGCCCATCTGGACCTGGCGCGGCGCGACCCGGACTACAAGTTCGTCCTCGCCGAGATCGACTACCTGAAGCCGTACTTCGACACCCACCCCGAACGCCGCGCGGAACTCCGGCAGTTGCTGGCCGCCGGCCGCGTCGAACTGATCGGCGGCACGTACAACGAGCCCAACACCAACCTCACCGGCGCCGAGGCGACCATCCGCAATCTCGTCTACGGCATCGGCTACCAGCGCGACATCCTCGGCGGCGAGCCGCGCTCGGCCTGGCAACTGGACGTCTTCGGCCACGATCCGCAGTTCCCGGGCTATCTGGACGCCGCCGGACTGACCGGGTCGGCCTGGGCGCGCGGCCCGTTCCACCAGTGGGGCCCGATCCAGAAGAACTTCCGCGACGCCCACAACGACGCCACCGTCATGCAGTTCGCCAGCGAGTTCGAGTGGCTGGCGCCGTCCGGCCGGGGCGTGCTGACGCACTACATGCCCCACCACTACTCGGCCGGCTGGTGGATGGACTCCGCCGCCGACCTGGCCGAGGCCGAGGCGGCGGTGTACGAGCTGTACCGCAGGCTCAAGCCGGTGGCGGCCACCCGCAATCTGCTGCTGCCCGTCGGCACCGACTACACGCCCCCGAACAAGTGGGTCACCGCGATCCACCGGTCCTGGGCGGCGAAGTACGTGTGGCCGCGCTTCGTCTGCGGCACCCCGCACGAGTTCCTCACGGCCGTACGCGCCGGACTGGCCGCCGCGGGACGCCGGCCCAGCCCGCAGACCCGGGACATGAACCCGGTCTACACCGGCAAGGACGTCTCGTACATCGACACCAAGCAGGCCCAGCGCGCCGGCGAGGTGGCCGCGGTGGACGCCGAGAAACTCGCCACGATCGCCGCGCTGCAGGGGCTCGGCCGCTATCCGGACGCCGCACTCGACAAGGTCTGGCGCCAGCTGGCCTACGGCGCGCACCACGACGCGATCACCGGGTCCGAGTCGGACCAGGTGTACCTCGACCTGCTGGGCGGCTGGCGCGAGGCCCACGACCTGGCGGCCGGGGTGCGCGACACCGCGCTCGCCGCCCTCACCGGCCGGGTCGACACCCGGGGCGACGGCGTGGCGCTCGTCGTGACCAACACCCTGTCCTTCCCGCGGTCCGGCGTGGTGAGCGTGCCGCTCCCCGACGGGTGCGGACGGGTCGTGGACGACACCGGCTCACCCGTCCCGTCGGCCGTCGAGCGGGGCGTGCTGCACTTCCTGGCGCAGGACGTGCCCTCCCTCGGGTGGCGCACCTGGCGCCTCGTACCGGGCGAGGCGGACGCGCTGTGGTCGCCGGCGGAGGGTGACACGGCTCAGAACGCGCGCTTCCGGGTCACGGCCGACGCCGCCCGGGGCGGCGCCTTGACGAGCGTGTACGACAAGGCGCACGGCCGGGAGCTGATCCAGGACGGCGCCGTCGGCAACGAGCTGCGGGTGTACGAGGAGTACCCGACGCACCCCGACTTCGGCGAGGGACCCTGGCATCTGCTGCCGAAGGGCCCGGCGGTGGCGGGTTCCGCGGCGGCGCCGGGATCGGTGCGCCGCGAGACGGGCCCGCTGGGCGAGCGGCTGGTGGGGTCCGGGACCGTGGACGGGATGCGGTACGAGCAGACCGTGACCCTGTGGCGCGGCGTCGGGCGGGTGGACTGCGTGACGCGGGTCGTGGACTTCGCCGGGTCAGACCGGCTCGTGCGGCTGCGCTTCCCCGTCGACGTGCCCGGCGGGCTGCCGGTGAGCGAGGTCGCGGGGGCCGTGATCGGGCGCGGGTTCGCCCTGCCCGACGTGGACGTGGCCGAGGCGCCGTGGACGCTGGACAACCCGGCGAACACGTGGTTCGGGCTGGGGTCCACGGCCCGGGTGACACTGACGGCGCCGGACGGCTCCGCACTCGGCGACCGGGCGCTGGGCGTCGCGGAGGTCGTCGTCCCGGCGGGGCACGACGGGTCGGAGGCCCGCGCGCTGGTGGTGGCGATGGCGCGCGCGGGCGTCACGGCGACCACGTCGGCGGCCGACCGTTCGCGCTACGGCTGGCTGGACGTCGACTCCAACCTGCCCGACTTCCGCGTGGTCGTGGGCGGCCCCGAGGTCAACGAGCTGGCCCGGGAGATCCTCGAGCGGGCCGGAGCCGGGCACGCCGCGGCCTTCGCGGAGCACGGGCGGGTGTGGGTGCCGGCGGAGAAGCCGCTGCACGAGGTCTGGCAGCCGATGGCCGACCTGCGCGATCCGCGGGCGCTGCCCGCCTTGGTCGTCGCCGATCCGGACGCCCTGGCCGGGGACTTCGCCGACGCGCGGGTCTCGGCCGTGTGCGCCGGCGCCCTGCCCGCCTCGGAGGTCCTCGCCGACCGCACGGCGGCGCTGCTGACGTACGGCCTGCCGGGTTTCGCCGTGGACGCCTCCGGCGCCCTGCACCTGTCGCTGATGCGCTCGTGCACGGGCTGGCCGTCCGGCGTGTGGATCGACCCGCCCCGCCGGACGGTACCGGACGGCTCGGCCTTCCAGCTCCAGCACTGGACGCACGAGTTCGCGTACGCCCTGGTCACCGGCGACGGCGACTGGCGGACGCTGACGCTGCCCGCGCAGGGCCAGGAGTTCAACCACCCGCTGTATGCCCAGGTCGAGCAGCCGCACGACGGGACGCTCCCGGCCACGCACAGCTGGGTGTCGGTGTCGCCGCCCCGCGAGGTGCTGCTGGGGACGCTGAAGCCGGCCGGGAACCCGGTCGCGCACGGGTCCTCGCGGCAGTCCGACCCGGCGGCCGGGGTGACGCTGCGGCTGCTGGAGTCGACCGGCTTCGGCCGTACGGCACAGGTCGGGGGCGCGCTGGCGCTCGGGGAGCTGCGGGAGGCGGATCTGCTGGAGCGTCCGGGCGGGGCGCCCGCCCCGCTGTCGCTGGCGGGCTCCGAGGTCGCCACCGTGGTGGGACGCTGCGCCGCGTCCGCTGCCCAGGGGCCGGTGCTCGGCGCGACGGCGGAGGCCGCCCAGCCGGTGTACGCGCGGTACTGGCTGCACAACCGGGGTCCGGCGCCGCTCGGTTATCTGCCGGTGTCGGTCGCCGTGACGCCGGGGCTCGCCGCGACGTCCGGTGAGTCGGTCAGGCTGTCCGTGGCGCTGTCCTCGCAGCTGACGGACGCGGCGGTCGAGGGCACCGCTGAGGTCGTCGTACCGGAGGGCTGGCGGGCGGACGTACGCCGTCGGCCGTACCGGCTGGAGCCGTCGGGCCATGTGCGCTTCCCCGTCGTGCTGAGCCCGCCGGACGGGGCCGAGCCGGGCACGTACTTCGCGGCGGTGCGGACCGAGTCCGGCGGGCAGACGGTCGAGGACGTGGTGACGCTCCGGGTCGGGGAGGGCGGGGATGCCGGCGGGCTGGACGTGTCGGTCCGTTCGGCCTCGGTACGGGTGCGGCCGGGCGGCAGTACGACGCTCGACGTCGTCCTCGCCAACCGCACGCGCGGCGAGATCCGCGGCGAGGTGCAGGCCGTGTCGCCGTGGGGGACCTGGCAGTTGCTGCCCGACCCGGTGCGGGGGGTGGCGGTCTCCCCGGGCTCGCAGGAGACGGTCTCCTTCCGGATCGCCGCGCCTGCGGACCTCGCGCCCGGCTCCTTCTGGGTGCTGGCGAAGGTCATGTGGTTCGGGCGCTGCCAGTACGCGCCGACCGTCGAGCTGGTGGTGGAGGAGGAGGCGTGAGCGACGTGCTGGGTTTCCTGGACGGACGGCCGCTGCCCCGCAGCGAGTTGGACCGGCGCCTCGCGGAGCTGCACGGCGGCCCGCGGTCGGCGGCGCTGCCCAAGCCCGGCACGGCGGAGGACCGCCAGCTCACCCGGTGGGTGGCCCAGGTGCTGCTGACCGAGGAGCTGTGCGCCGCGGAGGCCGCCGCACGGGGGCTGACCCCGGTGGGGCCGCTGCGGCTGGACCGGCGGGCGGCGGTGGAGCTGGGGTCCATCGCGGCGGCGGCGTACGAGCGGAGCCCGTGGGTGCGGGCCGTGTACGCGGCGGTCACCGCCGGCGTACGGGCCGAGGAGCCCGGCGTGCGGGCCGAGGAGCCCGGCGTACGCCCGGCACCCGACGGAGTCCGCTGGCGTATCGCCTCGCCCGACGGGGACTACGAGGCCGCGCCCGAGACCCTGCCCGCCGAACTCGCGGCGGCGCTGCGGACGGCGGGCCCAGGTCGCCGGGTGACGGCCGGGACGTGGACGGCGACGCTCGTCGCCGTCGTCCCGCACGGGCCCGGCCGGCCCGCCCCGGACGACGGCCTCGGCGCTGCCCGCCGGCTGGCGTTCGTACGGTGGCTGGGCCGGGCACGGGCCGAGCGGCTGACCCTCGTCCCCGGCCTGGAACACCCCGGGGACCCGGCCCAGCCCGACAACCACCATCAGCACTGAGGCCGGCCCAACCGACAACCACCATCAGCACTGACAGCCCGTCCGGCCGGACGACCACGTCGAGCGCCGGCCGTCCGAGCCCGGAGGGAACCCACCGTATGAGCCCCGCCCCCGAGTGGCTGAGGGACGCCGTCGTCTACCACGTCTACCCGCAGTCCTTCGCCGACTCCGACGGCGACGGGATCGGCGATCTGCCGGGCGCCCTGGCCCGGCTCGACCATCTCGCCTGGCTGGGTGTGGACACGGTGTGGTTCGGCCCGCTGTTCTCCTCGCCCTTCGGGGACGGGGGCTACGACGTGGACGACTACTTCGCCGTGGCCCCGCGCTACGGCACGGAGAAGGACCTCGTCGCCCTGGTCGAGGCGGCCGGCGAGCGCGGGATCAGAGTGCTGCTGGACCTCGTTCCGGCGCACACCTCCGACCGCCATCCGTGGTTCCGGGCGTGGGCCGACGACCCCGACGACGACCGCTATCTCTGGGCCCCGGAGCCGCCGTCCGAGGCGTGGCTGCCCGTGCCCGGCGCCCGGGGCGGCTACTACCTGCCCAACTTCCACCCGTTCCAGCCCGCGTTGAACTTCGGCCACGCCCGCCCGCACCCCGGCGAACCGTGGCGGCAGCGCCCCGACGCACCCGGACCGCGCGCCAACCGGGCGGCGATCCGGGAGATCATGGCGTACTGGCTCGACCGGGGCGTGGCCGGATTCCGGGTCGACATGGCGTTCTCGCTGGTGAAGGACGATCCGGCGCAGGCCGCGACGAGCGAGCTGTGGCGGGAGCTGCGCCGCTGGCTGGACACCGCGTATCCGGGCCGCGCGCTGATCGCGGAGTGGGGTGAGCCGAAGCGGTCCATACCGGCCGGCTTCCACGCGGACTTCTTCCTGCACGCGGTCGGAAACGAGCTGCGCTCGCTGTGGGGCAACGCGGAGGGCAGCCACCGCCCGGAGTGGGGTACGGACCCGTGCTTCTTCGACCCGGAGGGGCGGGGTTCGCCGGAGGTGTTCCTGGCCGCCTGGGAGGAGGCGCGCGCGGCCGTGGACGGAGCCGGCCACGTCGTCCTGCCGACGGCGAACCACGACTTCTCGCGGCTGGTGTGCGGGAGCCGTACGGCGCGGATGGTGCCGCCCGCGTTCGCGTTCCTGCTGACGTGGCCGTCGATCCCGACGCTGTACTACGGTGACGAGATCGGGATGCGCTATCTGCCGGGCCTGCCCGACACGGAGGGCAGCCAGATGGGGCCCGAGGAGCGGCAGGGCTCGCGGACGCCGATGCAGTGGGACGGCACGCCCAACGCGGGCTTCTCCAGCGCCCCGTCCGATGCCCTGTACCTGCCGCAGGACCCCTCCCCCGGCCGCCCGACGGTCGCGGCGCAGCGCGCCGATCAGGGCTCACTGCTACACCAGGTGCGGGCGCTGATCGCGGCGCGCCGCGCGACTCCCGCGCTGGGCGCGGCGGGTTCGGTGCGGGTGCTGCACGCCGGCTACCCGTTCGTCTATCTGCGCGGGGGTACGCATCTCGTGGCGCTCAACCCCCGTCGTACGGCGGCGTCCGCGGTGCTGCCCGAGGACCTGAACGTCTCGCGCGCGCACGCGGTGGCGGGCGGGCCGGGCGTCGCGTTCGGTCCCGGGGGGCGGGTGACGGTGGAGGGGTTCGCGTACGGGGTGTACGGGCTCGGCTCGGACCCGTCCCGCCCCCGCTGAACGGGCTGCGGCTCTTCTCCCGTGCGGGGAACGGGAGTTGCGGACCTCTTGACCGAGGCCCGACAACGACTAAGGTCTAGACCTAGCACTCCTTAGGTCTAGACCTGACTCCACGCACCCCCCACCCGACGAGGTCGCGGGGGCGGCACCGGGACAGCGGTCACCGCCCCCGCCCCCACGGCCTCGACAGCGAAGGAGACGGCATGCAACCGAGACGAAAGCTCGCCGCGGCGATCGGCTTCGCCCTCGCCCCCGTACTGGCGGTCACCCTTCCCGTCAACACGGCCAGTGCGCACGGGTATGTGAACTCGCCGCCGAGCCGCCAGGCGCAGTGCGCCGCCGGAACGGTCAGCTGCGGGCAGATCACGTACGAGCCGCAGAGCGTCGAGGGGCCCAAGGGCCTGTTCAGCTGCAGCGGCGGAAACGCGCAGTTCGCCGAGCTCAACGACGACAGCAAGGGCTGGCACGTCACCGGCGTCAACCGCGTCACCAGCTTCACCTGGCGCTTCACCGCCCGCCACGCCACCGCGAACTGGCAGTACTACGTGGGCAGCCAGAAGGTCGCCGAGGTCAGCGGGGGCGGCGCGCAGCCCGCCGAGACGGTCACCCACCAGGTGGACTTCGGCAGCATCACCGGCCGCCAGAAGGTGCTCGCCGTGTGGAACATCGCCGACACCAACAACGCGTTCTACGCGTGCATCGACGTGAACATCGGCGGCGGCAGCACCGATCCCGACCCCGACCCGTCGTGCGCCGCGGCGTGGAGCGCGTCGGCGGTCTACACCGGCGGCAGCACGGTCAGCTGGAACGGCCGCGTCTGGCGCGCCAAGTGGTGGACCCAGGGCGAGGAACCGGGCACGACCGGCCAGTGGGGCGTCTGGGAGGACCTCGGCCCCTGCACCTCGTAGTCCGCCGGAGTCAGCGCAGCGCGTCCTCGAAGGCGGCGTACGCCCGCTCGTCGAAGAGCACGAAGCGGACCTCGTCGAACGCCGCCTTGTCCACGGCCTGCTGGACGGCGCGGACCGCGATCCGCGCCGCGCTGTCCAGCGGCCAGCCGTAGACGCCCGTGGAGATCGCGGGGAACGCCACCGTGCGGGCGCCGAGTTCGCGGGCGACGGCGAGCGATTCGCGGTGGCAGGACTCCAGCAGTCCGGAGCGGTCCTCGTCCGCCGCGTACACGGGGCCCACCGTGTGGATCACCCAGCGCGCGGGCAGCAGGCCCGCCGTGGTGGGGACGGCCAGCCCCGTGGGCAGACCCTTGCCGTAGCGGGAGGCGCGCAGCGCGCGGCACTCCTCGAGGATCTTCTTGCCGCCCTTGCGGTGGATGGCGCCGTCGACTCCCCCGCCGCCGAGGAGGGAGGAGTTGGCGGCGTTCACGATCGCGTCGACGTGCTGCTCGGTGATGTCGCCCTGCACGAGGGTGATGACTGCCATGGGGTCACCGTAACCACTCACGTCGCCTTCCGAGCGCCCCTCACGCCGCGACGTCCGCCGTCTCCTCCGTCCGCGCGTCGCGGCGTACCAGCGCCGCGTAGCGGCCGTCGGCGGCCAGCAGCTCGTCGTGCGTGCCCAGTTCGGCCACCCGGCCGTGGTCGAGGACGGCGATCTGGTCCGCGTCGCGGATCGTCGACAGGCGGTGCGCGATGGTGATCGTCGTACGGCCGGCCGACAGGGCGTCCATCGCCTGCTGCACCGCGTGCTCCGTACGGGTGTCCAGGGCGGACGTGGCCTCGTCGAGGATCAGGACCGGCGGGTCGCGCAGGATGGTGCGCGCGATCGCCAGGCGCTGCTTCTCGCCGCCGGAGAACCGGTAGCCGCGCTCGCCGACGAGCGTGTCGTAGCCGTCGGGCAGGGACGCGATGTGGTCGTGGATCTGCGCAGCCCGCGCGGCGGTCTCGAGCTCGGCGTCCGTGGCGTCCGGTTTGGCGAAGCGCAGGTTGTCCGCGACGGAGGCGTGGAAGAGGTACGTCTCCTGCGAGACCACGCCGACGGCCCGGGCCAGGCTGTCGAAGTCCAGGTCGCGTACGTCGACGCCGTCGATCGACACGCTGCCGGAGGTCACGTCGTACAGCCGCGGCACGAGATAGCTGAGGGTCGTCTTCCCGGAGCCGGTCGGGCCGACGACGGCGAGGCTCGTGCCGGCCGGGACGGTGAGGTCGACGCCGGTCAGGGTGTCGTGGGCCTCGTCGTAACGGAAGGACACGTCCTTCAGGCGGACGTCGCCGGCGACCTTCTCCAGCCGCACCGGGACCTCCGGCTCGTCGATCTCGACGGGCAGATCGAGGTACTCGAAGATCCGCTGGAAGAGGGCGAGGGACGTCTGCACCTGTACGCCGGTGGACAGCAGGCTCACCGTCGGGCGGAACAGCCCCTGCTGGAGCGAGACGAACGCGACGACCGTGCCGAGGGAGATCGCGGCGCCGCCGCCCGCCATGGCCAGGCCCGCGGCCCAGTAGATGACGGCCGGCATCGCGGCCATCACGACGCCGATCGTGGCCATCCGCCAGCGGCCCGCCATGTTCGAGCGGACCTCCAGTCCGACGAGCTGCTCGGACTCGGCGGAGAAGTCGCGGGTGAGGGAGTCGGAGCGGCCCATGGTGCGGCCGAGCAGGATGCCGCTGACGCTGAGGGACTCGGTGACCTGCGCGGCCATGGCGGCCATCTGCTTCTGCCGCTGCGAGGTGATCTTCTTGCGTTCGCGGCCGACCTTGCGGCTGATCCAGACGAACAGCGGGAGCAGCAGCAGGGAGACGACCGTCAGCCGCCAGTCGAGGGCGAGCATCGCGACGACGGTGGCGATGACGCTGGTCGCGTTCGACACGATCGAGGTCGCGGTGGAGGTGACGGTGGCCTGCATACCGCCGATGTCGTTGGCGATACGGGACTGCACCTCGCCGGTGCGGGTGCGGGTGAAGAACGCCAGCGGCATGCGCTGCAGCTGGGCGTAGACGCCGGTGCGCAGGTCGTGCATGACGCGCTGGCCGACGGTCGTGGAGATGAGGGTCTGCAGGACGCCGAAGACGCCGCTGAGGACGGCGACGGCGAGCATGCCGAGGGCGAGGAGCGAGAGCAGACCAGTGCGGCCCTGCGGTATCGCGGTGTCCAGCACCTCGCGCAGCAGGAACGGCGAGGCGACGGAGACGAGGGAGGACGCGGCCACCAACAGGCCGACGACGGCCAGCCGGCCGCGGTACGGGCGGAAGAGGCGCAGGATGCGGCGCACCTGCGCCGGCTGCTCGGGGTCGGCGGACGGGGGCGTGAAGTCGGGGGTGTCGTGGGGGTGCGGCATGAGCCTCCTAAGGATCGACTGTAGGGAGCATAGCTCATTGTTACCTATACTCACAATGAGCGGAGTCCTGATATGGTGAACACATGCCCTCGCCCGAAGCTTCCCGCCCGCTCACGGCACCCGCGGAGCACCCGCACCGCGGTGCCGGGGCCGCCGCCGAGCAGGCCGACTCCTCCGGCCAGCTCGCCGAGCAGCTGCTGCGCCTCACGCGCCGGCTGCACCACGCGCAGAAGCAGGCGTTCCGCCCGCTGGGCCTGACCCCCGCCCAGTCCCGGCTGCTGCGTACGGTCGGCTCCCACACGCAGCGCGGCGAGGCCCCCCGGATGGCGGACCTGGCCAGGCATCTGGAGGTCGTGCCCCGCGCCGTCACCACGCTGGTCGACGCCCTGGAGGAGCTGGGTGCCGTACGCCGCGCGCAGGACCCGGCCAACCGCCGGGTGGTGCTGATCGAGCTGACCGACGAGGGCCGCGCGATGCTGCGCGAACTGCGCCGGGCGCGGCAGTCCGCCGCGGAGGACATCCTGGAACCGCTGACCGAGGAGCAGCGCACGCAGCTGGGAGGACTACTCTCCACCTTGGTCGACAGACCGGAGAACCACTGCTGAGGAGGCCCCCGCACCATGCCGCTCCTGGAGCCCGAGCCCGGCGCACTGCGTCCCGCCACCACCGAAGGCCCCGCCCCCGACCGGGTGGCCGACACCCTGGCGGAGGGCACGCCGGAGCCGCTGCGCGGTGAGCTGACGGCGCTGCTCGGCCCCGAGAAGGTGCTGTGGCGGGTCTCCGACCTGGTCCGGTACGCCTCGGACGCCAGCCCGTACCGCTTCCTGCCCCGGGCCGTGGTGCTGGCCGAGGACCTCGCCGACATCGCGAAGCTCTTCCGGTACGCCCACCGCAACGACCGCAAGCTGGTGTTCCGCGCCGCCGGCACCTCGCTCAACGGCCAGGCGCAGGGCGAGGACATCCTCGTGGACGTACGCCGCCACTGGGCCGGCGTCGAGGTGCTCGACGACGGCGCGCGGGCGCGGATCCGGCCCGGTACGACCGTGGTGCGCGCGAACACGACCCTCGCCCGCCACGGCCGCGTCCTGGGCCCCGACCCGGCGAGCGCGATCGCCTGCACGCTCGGCGGCGTGGTCGCCAACAACGCCTCGGGCATGACGGCGGGCACGACCCGCAACTCCTACCGGACGCTGTCCTCCCTCACCCTCGTCCTGCCGTCCGGGACGGTCGTCGACACGGCGGCCGCCGACGCCGATGAGCGGCTGGCGCAGGCGGAGCCGGAGCTGTGCGCGGGTCTCATGGCGCTGAAGGCGGAGATCGAGGCGGACGCGGAGCTGACCGCCCGGATCCGCGCCAAGTACGAGATCAAGAACACCAACGGCTACCGGCTGGACGCCTTCCTGGACGCGGACACCCCCGTCGGCATCCTGCGCGGTCTCATGGTCGGCTCCGAGGGCACGCTCGGGTTCATCGCGGAGACGGTCTTCGACACGCTGCCGCTGCACCGGCTCACCTCCAGCGCGCTGCTGTTCTTCCCCACGCTGCAGGCGGCCGCCGCCGCGGTGCCGCTGTTCAACGACAGCGGGGCGCTGGCCGTGGAGCTGATGGACGGCAACACCCTGCGCGCCTCGGTGAGCGTCGCCGGGGTGCCGGCGGACTGGGCGCGGCTGCCCAAGGAGACGGCGGCCCTGCTGGTGGAGTACCGGGCGCCGGACGAGGCGGCGCGGGAGGCGTACGAGAAGGCCGCCGCGGGCGTGCTGGGCGGGCTCGAACTCGTCGCGCCCGTCGCGTCGGTGACCAACGAGTTCACCCGCGACCCCGGGAAGATCGCCTCGTACTGGAAGGCCCGCAAGGCGTTCGTCACCGCCGTGGGCGGCTCGCGCCCGCCGGGGACCACGCTCATCACGGAGGACTTCGCCGTACCGCCGTCGCGGCTGGCGCAGGCGTGCGAGGAGCTGCTGGCGCTGCAGGCGCGGCACGGGTTCGACGCGGCGGTCGCCGGGCACGCGGCGCACGGCAACCTGCACTTCCTGCTGGCGTTCGACGCGGGCGAGCCGGCGGACGTGGAGCGGTACGCGGCGTTCATGGACGAGTTCTGCACGCTCACCGTGGAGCGCTTCGACGGTTCGCTGAAGGCGGAGCACGCCACCGGCCGCAACATCGCGCCGTTCCTGGAGCTGGAGTGGGGCGAGCGGGCCACGGCGCTGATGTGGCGCATCAAGGAGCTCGTCGACCCGCGCGGCATCCTCGCCCCGCGCGTGCTGCTCGACCGCGACCCGCAGGCCCATCTGCGCGGCCTGAAGACCATCCCGAAGGTGGAGCTGATCGCCGACCCGTGCATCGAGTGCGGCTTCTGCGAACCCACCTGCCCCAGCGGCGATCTGACCACCACGCCCCGCCAGCGGATCGTGCTGCGCCGGGAGATGATGCGCCAGGCACCGCAGTCGCCGGTGAACGACGGCCTGCTCCAGCAGTACGGCTACGACGCCGTCGACACCTGCGCCGGCGACTCGACGTGCAAGCTGGCCTGCCCGGTGGGCATCGACACCGGCCAGCTGATGAAGGACTTCCGCCATCAGCGGCACTCGCGCCGCGAGGAGAAGGTGGCGCGCGCCACCGCCAGGCACTTCAAGGCCGCCGAGCGCTCCGCCCGCCTCGCGGTCGCGGCGGCCGACCGGATCAGCGACCGGCTGCTGGAATCGGCGACGGGCCTGGCCCGCAAGGCGGTCCGCCCCGACCTGGTGCCCGAGTGGCTGCCCGAGATCCCCGGCGCCGCCGCCCGTAAACTGCCGCCCACCTCCAGGCCCGAGGCGGTGGCCGTCTACTACCCGGCGTGCGTCAACCGCATCTTCGGCGACCCCGACGGCCACGAGGGCCCGTCCCTGCCGGAGGCGGTCGTCGCCGTGTCCGCGCGTGCGGGCAGGCCCGTGTGGATCCCGGACGACGTGGCCGGTACCTGCTGCTCCACCATCTGGCACTCCAAGGGCTACGACGACGGCACCCGGCTGATGGCCAACCGCATGGTCGAGGCCGCCTGGCGGTGGACCGGCGGCGGCCGGCTCCCGCTGGTCGTGGACGCCTCCTCGTGCACGCTCGGCATCGCCCACGAGGTCGTCCCGTACCTCACCGACGACAACCGCGAACTGCACGCCGCGCTCACCGTCCTCGACTCCCTCGTCTGGGCGGCCGACGAACTGCTGCCGCGGCTGGAGATCCTGCGCACCGCCGGCTCCGCCGTCGTCCACCCCACCTGCTCGATGCGGCACCTGGGCGACGAGGAGCAGTTGACGGCCGTGGCCCGGGCGGTGGCCGACGAGGTGCTGGTGCCCGACGACGCCGGCTGCTGCGCCTTCGCGGGCGACCGCGGCATGCTCCACCAGGAGCTGACGGCGTCCTCCACGCGGCGCGAGGCGGCCGAGGTGACGGCGCGTGACTTCGACGTACACCTGTCGGCGAACCGGATGTGCGAGATCGGCATGGACCGGGCCACGGGGCGCAGTTACCACTCGGCGCTGATCGAGCTGGAGCGGGCGACGCGGCCGGCGTGAGGCGGGGGCCGGGGGTACGGGGCAGGCGTTCGGTCCCGGCCCGCAGCCGGGTGCGGGTCGCCCCTGGCCGGAACCTCCCGTAGTGGAGAAAAAGCAGTTGAATTGGGCTGTCGAATTCCGCCAGGGTTGCACGGTTGTCTTCTCCCCGACCCGACCCTTGGGACGTCATGCGACTGCGCGATCTTCCGTATCCGGACCCCGGCGAACCCGATGTCCGGTCCGGATTCCGTTTCCTTCTCTGGCTGGGCCGGCAGCAGCTGGGCGGGCAGATCGCCTCGCTGCTGTGGGGCCTGGTCTGGATGATGCCGATCGGTGCCATCCCGATTCCGCTGGGCATGGCCGTACAGGCGGTCGTCGACCGCGACGGGGAGCGGCTGGCCTGGTCCGGCGCGCTGCTGCTGGCGCTCGGCGTGCTGCTGGCGCTCGGCGACAGCATGATCCACAAGGCGGCCGTCACCAACTGGATCACCACGGCGGCCCGCGTGCAGCAGCTGCTCGCCCGCAAGGCCGCGGAGCTGGGCTCCGTGCTGACCCGGCGGGTCGCGGCCGGTGAGGTCGTCGCCGTGTCGACGGGTGACGTGGAGAAGATCGGCTGGTTCGTCGAGTCGTTCTCCCGCTGCACCGCCGCCTTCGTCACCGCCGGCGCGGTGGTCGCGGGCATCGTCGTGTACTCGCCGGAGCTCGGCCTGATCGTGGCCCTCGCGCTGCCGCTCGTGGCGCTCGCGCCGCTGCCCCTGCTGCCGCGCGCCACGAAGCGGGCCGACGAGCAGCGCGCCAAGGCGGGCAAGGCCACCGAACTGGCCTCCGACACCGTGGCGGGCCTGCGGGTGCTGCGCGGCATCGGCGGCGAGGAGCTGTTCCTGGACCGCTACCGCGCCTCCTCCCAGGAGGTACGGCGGGCCGCGGTGCGCAGCGCGCGCATGTGGGCGCTGCTCGCGGCCGTCCAGGTCGTGCTGCCGGGCCTGCTGATGATCGGTGTGGTCTGGTACGGCGTCTCGCTCGTGCAGGACGGCGCGATCGGCGTGGGCGAACTCGTCACCGTCTACGGCGGGGTGAGCTTCCTGCTCTTCCCGCTGCGGCACTTCCAGGAGATCGCCCAGGCGTACTCCTTCTCCAAGCCGTCCGCCAAACGCGCGGCCCGGGTGCTGGCCCTGTCGCGGACGACGGCCGGTTCGCTGGACGCCGAGCCGCTGGGCGACCTGACCGACCCGGCGAGCGGGCTGCTGGCCCCGGCCGGCGTGCTGACGGCCGTGGTGTGCGGCGATCCGGACGCGGCCGGGCGGCTGGCCGACCGGCTCGGCGGGCATCCGCCGGAGCCGGACGGCGCGCCCTCCGCGCTGCTGGACGGGGTGCCGCTGGACGAACTGCCGCTGGAGCAGGCGCGCCGGCTGGTGCTGGTCCAGGACAAGGACCCGGTGCTGCTCTCCGGCACGCTGGCCGAGCTGCTCGACGTACCGTCCTCCCGGGCCGTGAGCCCCAAGGAGGCGCTGGACGCGGCGCAGTGCGGGGACGTGCTGACCGCGCTGGCGCAGGCGTCGGTGGACGACTCCGGGGATCCGATGCGTACGCGCATCACCGAGCGCGGCCGGTCGCTGTCCGGCGGTCAGCGCCAGCGGCTCGCGCTGGCCCGGTCGCTGGTGACCGACCCGCAGGTGCTGGTGCTCGACGAGCCGACCAGCGCCGTGGACTCGCACACCGAGGCCCGGATCGCCGCCGGTATCAAGGAGATACGTTCCGGCAGGACGACCGTGGTGCTCAGCTCCAGCCCGCTGCTGCTGGACCGCGCGGACCGCGTCGTCTTCCTGGACGGCGGCGAGGTGGCCGCGGTGGGCCTGCACCGCGATCTGCTGCGCACCAGCCCGGACTACCGCGCCGTGGTGACCCGGGAGACCGAAGAAGAGAGCGCCGCCGCGCACTCAGCCCCACGCGCCGCCCGGCGCGCTGCCCAGTTCGCGACCATCGAGGAGTCCGCATGATCGGCGTGGCACCACCGGAATACGACCCGGCGGCGCCCCGGACGGCCACCACCCTGCCGGTGGGGTCCGCCGCCACCGTCCGCGCGTACGTCGCGGAACTGTTCCGCCGGCACCGCCGGGCCTTCGTCATCTTGGTACTGGTGAACGGCGTCGCCGTGACCTCCTCCATGGCCGGCCCGTATCTGCTCGGCGGGCTGGTCGAGGACCTCTCCGACGGCGCCCGCGAGCTGCGTCTCGGGCTCGTCATGACGCTGTTCGCCGTCGCACTCGTCATCCAGGCGGTCTTCGTCCGGCTGGTCCGGCTGCGCGGGGCGATGCTCGGCGAGGAGATGCTGGCGGACCTGCGCGAGGACTTCCTCGTACGGTCCGTGGGGCTGCCGCCCGGCGTGCTGGAGCGGGCCGGTACGGGCGATCTGCTGTCGCGGATCACCACCGACATCGACCGGCTCGCGAACGCCATGCGCGAGGCCGTGCCGCAGCTGTCCATCGGCGTGGTGTGGGTGGTGCTGCTGCTCGGCGGCATCACCGTGACCGCGCCGCCGCTGGCGATCGTGGTGCTGCTGGCCCTGCCGGTGCTGCTGGCGGGGTGCCGGTGGTACTTCAAGCGGGCGCCCTCGGCGTACCGTTCGGAGGCCGCCGGCTACGCCGCCGTCGCCGCCGCGCTCACCGAGACGGTGGACGCCGGCCGGACGGTGGAGGCGCACCGCCTGGGCGGGGAGCGGATCGGGGTGTCGGACACCCGGATCCGGCAGTGGGTGGCCTGGGAGCGCTACACCCTCTATCTGCGCTGCATGTTCTTCCCCGTCTTCAACGCCACGCACATCATCATCCTCGGCGGCGTGCTGATGCTCGGCGGCTGGTTCGTCTTCCAGGGCTGGATCACCGTGGGGCAGCTGACGACCGGTTCGCTGCTGTCGATGATGCTCACCGAGCCCATCGGCATGATCCTGCGGTGGTACGACGAACTGCAGGTCGCGCAGGTGTCGCTGGCCCGGCTCGTCGGCGTACGGGAGATCGAGAAGGACGCCGGCGACGAGGACGTGGCGCCGGCCGGGCGGACCGTGCACGCAGACCGGGTGCGCTTCGGCTACCGGGCCGACGCCGACGTGCTGCACGGGGTGACGCTCAAGGTGCGGCCCGGGTCCCGGGTGGCGCTCGTCGGACCGTCCGGCGCGGGGAAGTCCACGCTGGGGCGGCTTCTCGCCGGGATCTACTCGCCGCGCAAGGGCGAGATCACCCTGGGCGGCGCCGAGCTGGCGCGGATGCCGGCGGAGCGGGTGCGCGCGCATGTGGCGCTGGTCAACCAGGAGCACCACGTGTTCGTGGGCACCCTGCGCGACAATCTGCGGCTCGCCCGCACCGGTGCCGAGGACGCCGAGCTGTGGGCCGCGCTGGGCGCGGTCGACGCGGCGGAGTGGGCGCGGGCGCTGGACGACGGGCTGGACACCGAGGTCGGCTCCGGCGGTACGGCGCTGACGCCGGCCCAGGCGCAGCAGATCGCGCTGGCCCGGCTGGTGCTGGCCGATCCGCACACCCTGGTGCTGGACGAGGCGACGTCGCTGCTCGACCCGCGGGCGGCGCGGCATCTGGAGCGGTCACTGGCGCGGGTGCTGGACGGGCGGACGGTCGTCGCCATCGCGCACCGGCTGCACACGGCGCACGACGCGGATGTGATCGCGGTGGTCGAGGACGGCCGGATCAGCGAGCTCGGCAGCCATGCGGAGCTGGTGGCGGCGGACGGGCCGTATGCGGCGCTGTGGCGGTCGTGGCACGGGTGAGCCAGTGGGCGCACCGCTGACATGGGGAGGGCCCGGGAGTGATCCCGGGCCCTCCGTCGTCGTCCTCGCGGGTTCGGGCGGCGCGGCGCCCTAACCGATATACCCCAGCGCCCCGAGCCCGCCCACCGCGCCCAGCAGCGCGAACACGGGCATCAGCACCTTCAGCTCCACCCAGCTGCCGGCGCGGAAACGCATGAACTCGGGCGGCCCCAGCGGGTACCAGCGCTTCCGGCCGAGCGGGATCGGCCACAGGATCGGGCAGCCGGATACGGTGAGCGCGTCCCCGATGCAGTGCACCAGCGACCCGAGCACGATCGGCAGCCCGAGCCACAGGTACTCCTGCCCGGGGTCGGTGAACAGCCAGTCCGAACCGTTGCCCGGTTTGTCCAGTACGCCGGCGAGGATCCACGCGCTGGTGGCCCCCAGCAGCCACACCAGGACGTCGCTGGAGACGCGCGCGGCCCGCCAGAGCAGGCCCTCGATGGCCAGCACCATATGGATGAAGAGGATCACGAACACCGCCCAGCGCCCGCCCAGCACGGCGAGCGCGGAGAAGCCCGCGCCGGTCAGCGCGGCCCAGAGCCAGGTGTGGGTGAGGGTGCGGTGGCCGCCGGTGCGGCGGGGGTCGCCGGGCTTGCGGGTCGCCTTGTAGACGGCGTACGAGAGCTTGTCGATGATCTCGCAGAGCAGCCGGGACAGCGGTCCGAAGGCGCGTGAGATCGTCGCCGACTTGTGGTCGAGGTCGGGGGCCAGCGCGGCCCCCGCGCAGATCAGCGCCCCGACGGCGAGGACCGGCCAGGGCATCCCGTGCCCGGCCGCCGTGGCCGCCGCACCCACCCCCAGCCACGCCGCCGCTCCCGACAGCGAGTGCGCTGGACCCATCATGCGACTTCCCCCCACCCCTTGTGGCTCATCTCTCACCAGCCGTACACCGGCGGCACACAATAGCGCGGACGATCTTCATCGGGACGGGCGGTTCCCCGATCTCGCCCGAAGGAAGGCAGTATGGGGGCGTGACCCTTATCGATCAGCTGCCGAGCACCGCCGACCCCGACGCTCTCTTCGAAGCCTTCGCCGGCTGGACCGAGGAGCGGGGCATCTCCCTCTATCCCGCACAGGAGGAGGCGCTGATCGAGGTCGTCTCGGGGGCGAACGTCATCCTGTCCACGCCCACCGGCTCCGGAAAGAGCCTGGTGGCGGCGGGCGCCCACTTCACGGCGCTGGCGAACGACCAGGTCACCTTCTACACCGCCCCGATCAAGGCGCTGGTCTCGGAGAAGTTCTTCGACCTGTGCAAGCTGTTCGGCACCGAGAACGTCGGCATGCTCACCGGCGACGCGTCCGTCAACGCCGACGCGCCCGTGATCTGCTGCACGGCCGAGGTGCTGGCCTCCATCGCGCTGCGGGACGGCAAGGACGCCGACATCGGCCAGGTCGTGATGGACGAGTTCCACTTCTACGCCGAGGCGGACCGCGGCTGGGCCTGGCAGATCCCGCTGCTGGAGCTGCCGCAGGCGCAGTTCGTCCTGATGTCGGCGACGCTGGGCGACGTCTCCCGCTTCGAGGACGACCTGACCCGGCGCACCGGCCGCCCCACCGCGGTCGTCCGCTCGGCGACGCGCCCCGTGCCGCTGTCGTACGAGTACCGGACCACCCCGCTCACCGAGACGCTCACCGAGCTGCTGGAGACCCGGCAGGCGCCGGTGTACATCGTCCACTTCACCCAGGCGCAGGCCGTGGAGCGGGCGCAGGCGCTGATGAGCATCAACATGTGCACCAAGGAGGAGAAGCAGCAGATCGCCGATCTGATCGGCAACTTCCGCTTCACCACGGGCTTCGGCCGCAACCTCTCCCGCTACGTCCGGCACGGCATCGGCGTCCACCACGCCGGGATGCTGCCCAAGTACCGGCGGCTGGTGGAGAAGCTCGCCCAGGCCGGTCTGCTGAAGGTCATCTGCGGCACCGACACCCTCGGCGTCGGCGTCAACGTCCCCATCCGCACCGTGCTCTTCACCGCGCTGACGAAGTTCGACGGCAACCGGGTGCGCACGCTGCGCGCCCGCGAGTTCCACCAGATCGCCGGGCGGGCCGGCCGGGCCGGCTTCGACACGGCGGGGCTGGTCGTGGCCCAGGCGCCCGAGCACGTCGTCGAGAACGAGAAGGCCCTCGCCAAGGCCGGCGACGATCCGAAGAAGCGTCGCAAGGTCGTCCGCAAGAAGGCCCCCGAGGGCTTCGTCAACTGGAGCGAGGACACCTTCGACAAGCTCATCGGCTCCGAGCCCGAGCCGCTGACCTCCCGCTTCCGGGTCACGCACGCCATGCTGCTGGCGATCATCGCCCGCCCCGGCAACGCCTTCGAGGCGATGCGCCGGCTGCTGGAGGACAACCACGAGCCGCGCCGGAACCAGCTGCGGCACATCCGCCGCGCCATCGCCATCTACCGCTCGCTGCTGGCCGGCGGCGTGGTGGAACAGCTCGACGAGCCCGACGCGCAGGGACGCATCGTGCGGCTGACGGTGGACCTGCAGCAGGACTTCGCCCTCAACCAGCCCCTGTCGACGTTCGCCCTGGCCGCCTTCGACCTGCTCGACCCCGAATCGCCGTCGTACGCCCTGGACATGGTCTCGGTCGTGGAGTCCACGCTGGACGACCCGCGGCAGATCCTGCACGCCCAGCAGAACAAGGCCAAGGGCGAGGCCGTCGCGCAGATGAAGGCCGACGGGGTGGAGTACGAGGAGCGGATGGAGCGGCTGATGGACATCAGCTATCCCAAGCCGCTGGAGGAGCTCCTCTTCCACGCCTACAACACCTACCGCCGCTCCCACCCGTGGGTCGGCGACCACCCCCTCTCCCCCAAGTCCGTCATCCGCGACATGTACGAGCGGGCGATGACGTTCAGCGAGTTCGTCTCCTTCTACGAGCTGGCCCGCACCGAGGGCATCGTGCTGCGCTACATCGCCAGTGCCTACAAGGCGCTGCAGCACACCGTGCCGGACGATCTGAAGTCGGAGGACTTCCAGGACATCGTGGAGTGGCTGGGCGAGATGGTCCGCCAGGTCGACTCCAGCCTGCTCGACGAGTGGGAGCGGCTGGCCAACCCGGAGGAGGAGTCCGCCGAGGAGGCGATGGAGCACGCCGACCAGGTCAAGCCGGTCACCACCAACGCCCGGGCCTTCCGGGTGCTGGTCCGCAACGCGCTCTTCCGCCGGGTCGAACTGGCCGCCCTCGACGACGCCGAGGAGCTGGGCGCCCTGGACGAGGAGTCCGGCTGGAACGCGGAGCGGTGGGGCGAGGCCCTGGACGCGTACTGGGACGAGTACGAGGACCTGGGCACCGGCCCGGACGCGCGCGGCCCGAAGCTGCTGATGATCGAGCAGGACGAGGCGCACGGTCTCTGGCGCGTCCGGCAGACGTTCGACGACCCGAAGGGCGACCATGACTGGGGCATCAGCGCCGAGGTGGATCTGGCCGCCTCGGACGCCGAGGGCCGCGCCGTGATCCGGGTGACGGACGTCGGCCAGCTCTGACCTCTGCCGCCGGGGGCCGCGCCCCCCGCCCGGCCCGTCCCGCTGCGAAGGAGCACGCATGAGCAACCCGGCCGACCGGCTCGTGGATCTGTTGGACCTCGAGGAGATCGAGGTCAACATCTTCCGCGGCCGCAGCCCGGAGGAGTCCCTGCAGCGCGTGTTCGGCGGGCAGGTCGCGGGCCAGGCGCTGGTCGCCGCGGGGCGTACGACGGACGGGCAGCGGCCGGTGCACTCCCTGCACGCGTACTTCCTGCGCCCGGGCATCCCCGGCGTGCCCATCGTGTACCAGGTGGAACGGGTGCGGGACGGACGCTCCTTCACCACCCGCCGGGTGGTCGCCGTCCAGCAGGGCCGCACGATCTTCAACCTCACCGCCTCCTTCCACTCTCCCGAGCCCGGCTTCGAACACCAGGTCCCGATGCCGGACGTCCCCGATCCCGAGTCGCTGCCGCGCCTGGCCGACGAGATGCGCGAGCGTCTCGGCGAACTCCCCCAGGCGATGCAGCGGATGGAGCGCCGCCAGGCCTTCGACATCCGCTATGTCGAGCGGCTGCGGTGGACCCAGGAGGAGCTCAAGGACGCCGAACCGCGCAGCGCGGTGTGGATGCGCGCGCTGGGGCCGCTCGGCGACGACCCGCTGGTGCACACCTGCGCCCTCACCTATGCCAGCGACATGACCCTGCTGGACGCCGTGCGCATCCCCGTGGAGCCGCTGTGGGGCCCGCGGGGCTTCGACATGGCGTCGCTGGACCACGCGATGTGGTTCCACCGCCCGTTCCGCACGGACGAGTGGTTCCTCTACCAGCAGGAGTCGCCCATCGCGACGGGCGGACGCGGACTGGCCCGCGGCCTGATCTACGACCGCGAGGGCCGCCTGCTGGTCTCGGTGATGCAGGAGGGCCTGTTCCGCCCCCTCACCCGGCACGGTTCCTGACGGGGGGTCGCCGCGACCGCGTACCCCTGCGGCCGGGGCACCTCGGCCTGCGGCGCGCATCCGCGGGCGGGGGCACCTCCGGATGCGTGCGCGCATCCGCGTGCGTGCGCCCATACGCGTGCGTGCGCGCATCCGCGTGCGTGCGCGCATCCGCGTGCGTGCGCGCATCCGGCCCACCCCCTGTCCGGCGCACCCCCGCGTCCAGGCACTCTGCGGCCGGGGTACCTCCGTGTCCGGCACGGGCGCGGGCACGTGGCGTGCCGTGGGCTGCCGGGCCCGCTCCATCGCCGCCGCCGCTGCCCCGAGTTCAAGCCCCCGCCGCCGCCCCCGTCCTCCGTCCCAGCCAGCGCCGCAAGCCCCGTGGGCGCTCGCGAACGACGGCGTCCGGCCCGCACCCCGGTGCGGCGCCGCCCGGCGGCTCCGCGGCTCCGCCCTCCACGGCCACCGGCGGAAGCGGGCACACCGCCCGTGCCGCGTTCAGCATCACCTGGAGCTGCGTCCGGTAGTCCAGGATCTCGTCCGCGTGGTCCGCCGTGAGCTGGCAGGCCGTGACCGCGCGAGCCGCCTCCGAGCTGCCCCGCACGATCAGTTGCTCCGGGCGCAGCCGCTCGAGGAGCTGCCGCTCGCCGGGGTCGCGAACCACGTCGCACACCTCGCCGGGCGCCAGGACCGCCGCCGGCAGTGCGGCCTGCGCCCAGGGGTCCGTGGTCTCGGCGGCGAGCTGCTCCACGCGCCGCTCCCGCCACAGCCGCGGCCGCCAGTCGGAGCCGTCCTCCGTCCGGGCCCGGACGCCCGGCGGTGTGCGGCCCTCCAGTAGTTCGGGCTCACGCTCGGCGAACTCCTCGAGCTCCGCGGCGAGATACAGCCACACCACCGCGCGATACCGGTTGACGTAGAAGCGCATGGGCGCGAAGCACCCCGCCCGGGCCAGCCGGGCGAATCTGCCCGCGCCGATCCCCAGCAGCCTGGCCCCCTCGAGGGTCCCCACCAGCCGCACCTGAGCGCGCAGCGCCCGCGGATGGCCCGGTTGGGAGGTCAACCGTACGATTTCCGCAGCCGCCACCCGGCTCCGTCCCTGCGCGTCGCGCGTCGCGCGCACCGCTCCCACCTGCAGGGCGGTCTCCAACTCGCGTGGTTTGAGGCCGAGTTCCACCGCCGCCCGGCCCATCGGAACCAGCTCCCCCGGCCCGTCCGGCTGCCGCCCCGGGCTCCCCACGGCGCCGCGCACACGCACCGGCCGGTCCGGCCGGGTGGCGCCTCTCCCCCGCCCGGGCGCCGGCTGCCCCGACGTCCGTCCGGCCCGCTCCGACGTGTACCCCGCACGCTCCCGCATCCCCGCCACATGCTCACTCACGGTCTACCCCCGCTCGCCTCACGACTACGTTGTGTGACGAATCTAGCGAGGCACTCCGACTCCCACCATCCCCTGTGGATAACTCGAGATCACGGAAAATGGCAGGCTCAGATCGCCCCCCGGTGCAGTGGGAAACGGGCCCGCCAGCCGACCGGGCCCGTCAGCCGACCGGGTCCGGCTCCGCCGAGTCGAGCAGCCGGGCGGTGTGCATCCGCCCGGCGTACTCGACGAGACGGATGAGCACCTCCTTTCCCGAATCCTTGTCCCGGGCGTCGCACAGCACCACGGGGGTGCCGCTGTCCAGGTCCAGAGCGCGGGACACCTCGTGAGGGCCGTACGAACGAGACCCGGGGAAACAGTTGACCGCGACCAGGAACGGGATACTCCGGTGCTCGAAGTAGTCCACGGCGGGGAAGCAGTCCTGGAGCCTGCGGGTGTCGGCCAGCACCACGGCGCCCAGGGCGCCGGTGGCCAGCTCGTCCCACAGGAACCAGAACCTGTCCTGGCCCGGCGTTCCGAACAGATACACCGCGAGTCCCGCCCGGATGGTGATCCGTCCGAAGTCCATCGCCACGGTGGTCGTGGTCTTCCTCTCCACCCCGTCGATATCGTCGATCAGCTGTCCGGCCTCGCTCAGCTGCTCCTCGGTGCGCAGCGGGCGGATCTCGCTGACGGAACCGACCAGGGTGGTCTTGCCCACCCCGAAGCCCCCGGCCACCAGGATCTTCAGCGCCAGGGCGGTGCCGTCAACGGAACGGTCAGAGCGCACGGAGTCCATCGATCACTTCTCTCAGGATCTTCTCGTCGGGCAGCAGTGCGGGCGGAACAGGGCGGCTGACCCTGATCACGTGCATCTCCAGCAGGTCGCCGAGGAGCACGCGGACGACGCCGACCGGCAGATCGGCGTCGGCCGCGAGTTCCGCGACGGTCTGGGTCTCCACCCGGCACAGGTCGATCAGCTGGCGGTGCTCGTAGCCGAGCGCGCCCTCGTCGGACTGTGCCAGCGCCTCCTCCTCGACGTCGATCAGGGCGATCAGGTCGAAGGCGACGCTGGTGGGCCCCGGCCGGGTGCGGCCGCCGGTCATCGCGTACGGGCGGACGAGAGGTCCGGCCTCCGCGTCGTACCAGTGGCTGCCGTTCGGTGGAGTGCTTCGGGTCGTGTCGGAAGTCATCTCATCGTCACCCCGTCACCCGCCGGCCGGTGGTTCGCTGGACATCACCCGCGGCGGGGTGTGCAGATGCTCGCCCACCCGCTTCACCAGCCGGGCCATCTCGTAGGCGATGAGGCCCATGTCGGCGTGGGCGGAGCTGAGTACGGCGAGGCAGGAGCCGTGGCCGGCGGCGGCGACGAAGAGGAAGCCCTCGTCCATCTCGACCATGGTCTGACGGACGTCTCCGGCGCGGAAGTGCCGTCCGGCGCCCTTGGCGAGGCTGTGGAACCCGGATGCGACGGCGGCCAGGTGTTCGGCGTCCTCGCGGGACAGCGTGCCGGACGCCCCCACCGCCAGGCCGTCGTTGGAGAGCACCACCGCGTGGTGTACCTCAGCGACGCGCGCGACCATGTCGTCCAGGAGCCAGTCGAGTTCACCGGAGCGGTGGGCGGGGTTGATCGTGCCCGGCTCGATCATTCCTGGTCTCCTTCACGGTCACGGGTGGTGTCGTCATTTCTACCGCCGGGCTTCGCCGCGCCTTTCGGCCGCCCCGCGGTCAGCCCTCCGCCTCGGACCCAGCCGCTGCGGTACGCCGCCATTCTCGCCCTGGCTTCCTCCGGCGAGCGGTCGCGGGGCGCGGGGGCGGGAGCGGGCGGGCTGCCCGTGCCGTTCTGCGAGGGCTGCTTGCCGACGTCCCGCAGCTGCGGCGCGAGGCTGGCCTGGCGTACCCGGCGCGGCAGGTCGGTGTCGTCGGCCGGCAGCCCGGTGTCCTGGGGCGCGCGGGCGGGGGGCGCCGGCGGGGCGACGGGGGCCGCGCCCGGGGCGGGGACCGCCTTGGCGGACAGCGGCCGTCGTCCCTTGCGCTGGGGCAGCTGCAGGACGTCGTCGCCGGCCGGTTCGGCGGGCAACTGCGGTGCGAGGGCGGGGCGGGGCGTGCCGGGGGTGAGCACCGGTCCGGCGTGGACCGGCTCGCGGACGCGCTCCATCATCCGCTCGCGCAGCGGTGTCTCCTCCGGGGCCGGGGTGCCCCCCGTGCCGTCGTCCTTGGGCGGGGGGTCGCCGGCCACCTGCAGCAGGGCTCGGGGCAGCAGGACCACGACGGTGGTGCCGCCGTACGGCGAGGCGCGCAGCGACACCTTGATGTCGTGCCGCGCGGCGAGGCGGCTGACGACGAACAGGCCGAGCCGGTCGCTGTCGAACAGGTCGAGGGTCTCCGACTGCTCGATCCGGTGGTTGGCGGCCTCCAGGGTCTCCTTGCCCATCCCGAGGCCGCGGTCCTCGATCTCGATGGCGTAGCCGTTGCCGACCTGTTCGCCGTAGACGCGCACCTTGGTGTGGGGCGGGGAGAACTGCGCGGCGTTCTCCACGAGTTCGGCCAGCAGATGGGTAAGGTCGGCGACGGCCGCTCCGATCACGGACTGCTCGGGCAGGGTACGGACCTCGATGCGCGCGTAGTCCTCCACCTCGGAGACGGCGGCCCGTACGACGTTCTGCAGCGGTACGGGCATCCGCCAGGCGCGGCCGGGGGCGGCGCCGGAGAGGATGATGAGGCTTTCCGCGTGCCGCCGCATCCGGGTGGTGAGGTGGTCGAGCCGGAACAGGTCCTCCAGCTCCCCGGGGTCGTCCGCGCGGCGTTCCATGCTGTCGAGCAGGGCCAACTGGCGGTGTACGAGCACCTGGCTGCGCCGGGCGAGGTTGACGAACACGCCGGAGATGCCGCTGGCGAGTTCGGCGCGTTCCACGGCGGAGAGCAGGGCCGCGCGGTGGACGGTGTTCAGGGCGTCGGCGACCTGGGCGATCTCGTCCTCGCCCGGCATGCCGAGCGGCGCCTCCTTCTCGATGTCGAGGTCCTCTCCGGCGCGCAGTCGGCGCATCGCGGAGGGCAGTTTGCGGCGGGCCAGCGCGAGGGCGCTGTTGCGCAGGCTGATGAGCTCGACGACGAGGCCGCGGCCGACGCGTACGGAGATGACGAGCGCGGCGATGACGGCGAGGAGGCCGAACAGCACGGCCGCGCCGGCGACGGTGAGCACGCCGTCGGCGAGCGGGTCGGAGCGGTCCGCGGCGGCGCGTGCCGCGTCCTGGGCGATGGAGTCGAATCCGGTGAGCACCTCGCCGGAGGCGCGCTCCCAGTCGGGGCCGGAGACGGCCTTCGCGGCGCGGGCGCCGGGGGTGGCGGCGACGATCTGCGCCTCGAGGGTGCGCAGTTGGCCGTACGCCTGGCCGGAGGTCAGCTCCTGCCAGGCGGCGCGTTCGCGGGGGTGCAGATCGGCGGCGGAGGCGGACTCCAGCGCGGCGCGGGTGGCGGCGGCGCCGACGAAGGCGCGGTGTTCCCGGGTGTCGAGGGAACCCTTCAGCCGGCCCCACGTGATCAGCGCGTTCTCGCGGGCGAGCATCTCGCCCGCGCGCGCGAACTCCAGCAGGACGCGGGCTTCCGAGGACGCCTCGGTGTCCTGGATGGAGCTGAGGGAGCCGCCGACGGTGAGGGCCTTGTCGATGGCTTCGTTGTACTGCTCGTACGCGTCGTACCAGCTGATGTCCCCCCGCTGGGCGGCCGTGCGCAGGCCGTCCAGCTGTCCGCCGGCGGCGACGAACGCCTCGAGGCGGTCGACGGCCGTCTTCGGGAGTCCCTTGCCCTCGGCGACGGTGTGGGTGTCGCCGAGTCTGAGGGCGGCGAGCGCGGTGTCGGTGGCCTGCGCCTGCTCGCTGAGGTCGGACCAGGGGGCGGTGCCGGGTCCGGCGAGGTAACGGGCCGCCGTCAGGCGTTCGTTCTGCAGTTCCGCAACGGCGCGCGACAGCGGGCCGCGGACCTGCGTGTCGACCTCCTGCAGGGTCTGCAGCCGGGCCACGTCCTGGGCGGTGGTGACGGTGGCGTACCCCCACAGGGCGATCAGGGAGACCACGGGCACCATCAGGACGGAGATGACCTTCGCGCGGACGGTCCGGGGGCGCAGCCGCGGGCCCTTGCGCGCGCCGTCGGGGCGGAGGGTCTCGCCGGAGGCTCCGGTGTCGGCGCCCTTCGGCGGGAGATGCGTGGCGTCCCAGGGGGGCTCGGTGCCGGTCTCGTCCGCGGGTGGGCCCGCGTGCCGGCGGCGGCCGGGGGCAGGCTGCGGTACCGGCGGGGCGCCGGTGCGCGGCGGCCGGTTCTCAGGCCCCTGCGGCCCTGGCCCCTGGGAGCCGTTGGCCGGTGTTCTGCCAGGTGTTCGCATTGCGACCTCGTGTCAGGAAGACGCCCCCGTGAGAGGCAGATGAGCGGTTGGTGCAGCGGTCGGTCGCGCTTACAGGGCTGCTCCTTCGGGAAGTCGCTGGGCGGACACGGTGTCGGCGCGTTCCTGGGCCGTCGGGGACAGTGCCACGAAGGCCGAGGTGAGGAAGAGGTAGGAGCCGAGGCCGACGGCGAGGGGGAAGATGAACTGCATCGCCGTGGCCCCGGCCAGGCTGCCCGCGGAGGGCGCGATGGTGACCTTGACGGCCCCCATCCCCGTGTAGTGCATGCTGCTGACGGCCGCTCCCATGACGAGGGAGGCGATCCCGACAGCGACCGGGGAGTGGATGTTCAGCGCCGCCCACAGCGCGGCGGTCGCGGCCACCACGGCGATGAGGACGGACAGGCCGACGAGGAGCGGGTCGTACGAGATGGTGCCGTTGATGCGGACGGCGGCCATGCCTATGTAGTGCATGCTCGCCACGCCGAGGCCCGTGGTGAGTCCGCCCAGGGCGAGCGCCCGGCCGCGGCCCTGGCCGTAGCCGACGGCGAAGACGCCGCCGCCGGTGACGGCCATCGCGACGATCAGACTCAACACGGTGAGCGGTACGTTGTAGCGGATCTCGGTGCCGCTGACGCCGAAGCCGAGCATGGCGACGAAGTGCATCGTCCAGATGCCCGTGCCCAGCGCGGAGGCAGCGGTGATGAGCCAGTTGCGCCGGGCACTTCCCGTGGCCGCGAGGGCCCTCAGGGTGCAGCGCAGCGCGAGCGCCGCGCCGATGCAGGCCATGACGTATGACAAGAGCGGTGTCAGCCAGCCGAAGGTGGCATGGTCCAGGTGTCCCATATCTCCTGGACGCTAGTCCGACTGGGGGCGCACGCCGGGGGCGCTGTTCGAAATCTGACCGGATCTGACAGATTTCTTTGCCGTTTTGACGAGTTGACGATCGCATATGCCAAGGCTTGGCGATCTTCCTCTGTCATATTCCGGGTGGCTGAGGGACGTTCGTGCGAGCACGCACCCGAACGGGTACTCCCAGACTGTCAGCAACGTCCGCCGCCGAAGCGAGGTGGGTCAGGTGCTCGGAAGGCTCCGCAGGATGGTCGGCCGGAAAGCCGCTGGAGGGACGCCTCCGGGGACACCTCCCCGGGACCGCCCGCCGGCCGCGCCCGAGCGCCGCCACAACCTCTTCGAGGCGGCGGCCGTCTACGTGGCCGCCTGCGCGGAGAACGACGAGCAGCGGAGCGCCGAGGCGGCCCGCTGGGTCCAGCCGGAAGCCCTCACCTTCGGCGTGCACGAGCTGGCCTGCCGGGCCCTCATCGCACTCGCCCGCGAACGCGACGAACCCCCGCACGTCGTGGCACGCAGCCTCCTCGGGCTGCCCGCCGCGTGACCGTGCGGGGGCTCTCGGTCGGTGCGCGAAACCGGACCGCCGCGCGGCCCTGCCGGGCCGCGTCAGCGCTCGAGCTGCTTGCGCGTCACCCTGCGGAGGCGCTTGCGCTGCGAGGAGTCCAGCATCAGGTAGGCGACCGTCGGGACGCCCACGAGCACCAGCAGGGTGATCCACAGCGACTCGGTGATGAAAAGCAGCAGCGCGGCCGCCGCCACACCGGCGACCGCGACCTTCGTCTTGTTGGACATGGTCCAGCCCTCCTCGGCGGCTCCCTGGCCGCCCTCCCGGACGGAGAACGGACGAACGCTCCGCCCAGTTCCTTTATCCCACGTGCGGCGCGAGGGGATCCTCCTACGTACGGAGGAGTCCGCGCGAGGCTCACTCAGGGTTCGCACGGCCGGTGATGTATGCTCGGGCGTCCGTCCAGTAGTCAAACTTGAGGAGTGCGTCCGTACGTGGCTGCCGCCGCCGTCGCCGCCGAGCTGTCCCGCCACCCCACCGTCTTCCTGCCCGCCGACCCGCCGCGCCTCGGCCAGGTCTCCTTCTGGCCACCGGAAGGGGAACCGCCCGGCCACCCGGACGGACACGTCGAAACGCTCACGGTCGCCACGCCCGCGCCCAGGGACGTACGGGCCCTCACCCTGCCCGTGGGCGCCGCGCTGCCCGTCCTGACACGTGCCCGCCTCCTGCCCGGCGTGCACCCCGCCACCGCGTTCTGGGGAACGGCCGCGCTGCTCGCGCTGCGTCTCGCCGCCCGCGGGCTGCTGCTGCCCGGTCTGAGCGCCGCGGACCACGACGCCTGGCGCGTCGGGCCCCTGGACGCGGACGATCTCGCCCGCATCCGCGAGCTCGCCGCCGCCATGCCGCCCCAGGCCCGCGCCGTCCCGGCGGCCGGAGTGGATCCGCCGCGGTTGCCGGACGCCGGCACGCTGCTGCGCTCCTTCCTGGACGCCGTGGCCGACGGGCTGCCCCGCTCCCCCGCTGCCCCCCTCGCGGCCGGCGGTGCCCCGTACGCGGCCGCCGGAGCCCCAGAGCGCCCCCTGCCGCAGCTGCGTGCCTGGGCCGCGGACGTCGCCGCCGGACACGACGCGGGGGTGCGGGTCTCCCTGCGCATCGAGATGGACGACACCGCCGGCCGGCCCTCGTTCCGTGCCGTACCGCAGCTGCACAGCCTGAGCGACCCGGCGCTGGTCGCCGACGCCGCCGAGGTCTGGGCGGGCGACACGGCGGCGGCACGCGCGTTCGGCCCACGGGCGCGGCTGGACGCCCTGCTCGCGCTGCGCCGCGCCTCGGGCGCCTGGTCCGCGATCGCCCCGCTGCTGTCGGCCGCCGTCCCGGAGGCCGTCGACCTGGCCGAAGACGAGGTCGCCGAACTCCTCGGCCCCGCCGCCCGCGAGCTGGGCGCCGCCGGCATCCAGGTGCACTGGCCGCGCGATCTGACCCGGCGTCTGACGACCCGCGTCGTGATCGGCCCGCAGGACGGCGACGGCGACTCCGCCCTCCCCTCGTTCCTGTCGGCGGAGGCACTCGTCGCCTTCAGCTGGCGGTTCGCGGTCGGGGACACGGAACTCACCAAGGAGGAGCTGGACCGGCTCGCGGAGGCGGGCCGGCCGGTGGTGCGTCTGCGCGACCAGTGGGTGCTGGTGGATCCGCGGTCGGTACGGCAGGCGCTGGAGCGCCGCGACGCCAAGGTGACGCCGCTGGACGCCGTCGGCGCGGCGCTCACCGGCTCGGTGGAGCTCGGCGGGGAGCGCGTGGAGGCGGCGCCCTCCGGCTGGCTGGAGACGCTGCGCAGACGGATCGCGGAGCCGGAGGCCGGCGAGCCGGTGGCGCAGCCCGCGGCCCTGGCGGCGACGCTGCGCGACTACCAGCTGCGCGGCCTCGCCTGGCTGCACCGGATGACCTCCCTGGGCCTCGGCGGCTGTCTGGCCGACGACATGGGCCTGGGCAAGACCATCACCCTCATCTCCCTCCATCTGCTGCGCCAGGAGACGCCGGAGACCGCCGGCCCGACCCTGGTGGTGTGCCCGGCGTCGCTGATGGGCAACTGGCAGCGGGAGATCGAGAAGTTCGCCCCGGGCACCGCCGTACGGCGCTTCCACGGCCCCGCCCGCGGCCTCGAAGGGCTGCCGGCGGACGGCTTCGTGCTCACCACCTACGGCACGATGCGCCTGGACGCCGACCGGCTGGGCGCGGCCGGCTGGGGCCTGGTGGTCGCCGACGAGGCGCAGCACGTGAAGAACCCGTTCTCCGGCACCGCCCGCAAGCTGCGCGCGATCGGGTCCAAGGCCAGGGTCGCGCTCACCGGGACGCCGGTGGAGAACAACCTCTCGGAGCTGTGGGCGATCCTGGACTGGACGACTCCCGGACTGCTCGGATCGCTCCCCTCCTTCCGCGCCCGCTACGCGCAGGCGGCGGAGAGCGGCACGGACCCGGCGGCGGCCGACAGACTGGCCCGGCTGGTCCGCCCGTTCCTGCTGCGCCGCCGCAAGTCCGATCCGGGCATCGCCCCCGAACTGCCGCCGAAGACCGAGACGGACCGCGCGGTGGCGCTGACGACGGAGCAGGTCGGCCTGTACGAGGCCATGGTGCGCGAGACCCTCGCGAACATCGCCGAGGCGGACGACATGGCCCGCCGCGGCCTGATCATGAAGCTGATGACGGGACTCAAACAGATCTGCAACCACCCCGCCCAGTTCCTGAAGGAGGACAGGCCGCGCATCGCGGGCCGTTCGGGGAAGCTGGAGCTGCTGGACGAACTGCTGGACACGATCCTCGCGGAGGACGCGTCCGTCCTGGTCTTCACGCAGTACGTCCAGATGGCCCGCCTCCTGCAGCGGCATCTCGCCGCCCGCGGCGTACCCGCCCAGCTGCTGCACGGCCAGACGCCCGTCGCCGAGCGCGAACGGATGGTCGAACGCTTCCAGGAGGGAGAGGTGCCCGTGTTCCTGCTGTCGCTGAAGGCCGCCGGTACGGGCCTGAACCTGACCCGCGCCGAACACGTCGTGCACTACGACCGGTGGTGGAACCCCGCCGTCGAGGCGCAGGCAACCGACCGGGCGTACCGGATCGGCCAGGACCGGCCGGTGCAGGTGCACCGGCTCATCGCCGAAGGAACGATCGAGGACCGCATCGCGGAGATGCTCACCCGCAAACAGGGTCTGGCGGACGCCGTACTCGGCTCCGGGGAGGCGGCGTTCACCGAACTGACGGACACGCAGCTCGCGGAGCTGGTGACGCTGCGAGGAGGCGAGCGATGACCGAGCTGACATTCGCCCCGCTGCCGCCCGTACAGGGACGTCACTTCGCCGTCACCTGGTGGGGGCAGACCTGGCTGAGGGCGCTCGAGGACTCCGTACTGGAGAACCACCTGCTGCTCAAGGGCCGCAAGCAGGCACGCGCCGGGGCGGTCGGCGCGGTCTCGGTCCGGCCGGGGCGGATCACCGCCATGGTCACGGGACGGGATCGCGTGACCATGCGCACCGACGTACTGCTGCCGGAGTTCTCCGCCGCCGACTGGGACCGGCTGCTCGACGTGGTCGCCGACCGGGCGGGTCATATCGCGGCCCTGCTGGACCGCGACATGCCGCCCCAGTTGGTGGAGGACGCCTCGGCGGTCGGCGTGGAACTGCTGCCCGGCATCGGCGATCTGCAGGCGGAGTGCGGCTGCGAGGAGTGGGACCACTGCGAGCACAGCGCCGCCCTGTGCTACCACGTGGCCCGGCTGATCGACGCCGATCCGTACCTGCTGTTGCTGCTGCGGGGGCGCGGCGAGGAGGAGTTGCTCGCCGAGCTGCAGGAGCGCAGTACGGCCGCGGCGCGGGCCGCGTCCTCCGACCGCCCGGACGACGGCGCCGTCGGGGGAACGGGCGAGGGCGTCGCGGCCGACGACGTCTTCGCGGCGCCCCTGGCCGACCTGCCCGCGCCACCGGAGCCGGTGGACGAGTCCGGTCCGGCGCCGGTCCTGGGCGGCGGGGCGGAACCGCCCGCCGGGATCGACGTGGCGGCGCTGGAGTTCCTTGCCGAGGACGCCGCCCGGCGCGCGCGCCTGCTGCTCGCCGACGCGCTCTCCCCCGGACACGGCGAACCGACGCGGCCGTTGACGTTCTCCGCCGACGCCGTGCGGCTCGCGGCGACGGGTCCGGGCGCGGGGATCGAAGCGCGGCTGGCGGCCGGTTCCGGCCGGGACGCGGGTCGAGGCTCGGCTACTTCTCGTACGCGCAGACGGCCAAGGCGGGCGAGTGGCACACCTACGGCCTGATGTGGAAGCCCGGCGGATACGAGCTCT
>NZ_JBFAXR010000095.1:0-34201 GCF_040680895.1 Streptomyces sp. NPDC051940
GCACCTGCGCCCTCCCAGCCCGTCCAGCGTCTGAGGACTGAGGCGCGAAGCGCCGAACCGCGCCGCAGGCGCCAGCGAGACCCGACCCTTCCAGCGCGACCGGCACCGCTCCAGCCCGTCCGGCGTTTGAGGACGAGGCGCGCAGCGCCGAACCGCGCCGCAGGCGCCAGCGACACCGGACGCATGCAGCGTGACTGGCACCAATCCAAGCCCGTCCGGCGCTTGAGGACGAGGCGCGCAGCGCCGACCGCGTCAGCCGACGGAAGGCGACCTCCAGCCCGTCCGGCGCCTGAGGACTGAGGCGCGCAGCGCCGAAGCGCGCCACGGACCGCGACCAAAGATCCGCACCGCCCCGCGAGGCCCTGGTGTGAACCGAGTCAACACCGTAAGGTAGCCGCATGTCAGAGGAGGAAGCCACCGAGGTCACCGCCGCCGAGATCGCCCGCCTCGCGGGCGTGGGGCGGGCCGCGGTCAGCAACTGGCGGCGGCGTCACGCGGACTTTCCGCGGCCCGTCGGTGGGACCGAGACCAGCCCCCACTTCGCCCTCGCGGAGGTCGAGGGCTGGCTGCGCAAGCAGGGCAAGATCGGCGGCGTCCCCCAGCGCGAGCGGGTCTGGCAGCTGATCGCCGGGCATCCCGGCGGCGCCCCCGCGGGGCTCGCGCTCGCCGGGGCGGTGCTGCTGTTCGTACGCGAGCACCCCGCGCGCTGGCTGGAGCTCACCGCACAGGAGGACGCGGCCCTCACCGCGCAGCTGCCCGGCGAACTGCACCGCGTCCTCACCGAGCGCCTCGGCGGCGCCGCCGTCCGGCTGCCCGACCCGACCGTCGCGCTGGCCCGCGGTGCCGGCGCGCTCGCCGCCGAGTTCGGGGAGGCGCGGGCCGCGTACGAGTTCCTGCTCGGCCGGTATCTCGAGGCCAACCCCCGTCAGCACACCCTGACCCCGCCCGAGCTCGCCGAGCTCGTCGCCGCCCTCGCCGGTCCGCCCGGGAAGGGCGGAGGTACGCCCTCCGTCCTCGACCCCGCCGCCGGCGCCGGGACGCTGCTGCTGGCCGCGCCCGGTGACGGGCCCCGTCTCGCGCAGGAGTCCGATCCGGATCTCGCCGGGCTGGCCGCCCTGCGGCTCGCGTTGCATTCCGGTGGTGAGGTGTCCGTCGCCGTCGGGGACACCCTGCGCGCGGACGGCTTCCCCGAGCGTGCGGTCGATCTGGTCGTGTGTCATCCGCCGTTCAACGAGCGCAACTGGGGGCATGAGGAGCTGGCCTACGATCCGCGTTTCGGCTACGGGCTGCCCGCCCGTACCGAGTCCGAACTCGCCTGGGTCCAGCACGCGCTGGCCCGGCTGCGCGACGGCGGCACCGCCGTCCTCGTCCTGCCCCCCGCCGTCGCCGCCCGCCGCTCCGGCCGCCGCATCCGCGCCGACCTCCTACGCCGCGGCGCCCTCCGAGCCGTCATCGCCCTCCCACCCGGCGCCGCACCCCCCTACGGCGTACCACTCCACCTCTGGATCCTCCGCCGCCCCAGCACCACAACCCCACCCGCCTCCGTCCTCCTCGTCGACGCCGGCGAACGCTACGGCACCGGACGCGACACCATCGACTGGCCCACCCTCACCCACCACGTCACCACCGTCTGGCGCGCATACGACCGCACCGGCACCATCACCCCCCAACCCGCCGCCCACCAAGCCCAACCCGTCATCGACCTCCTCGACGACGACGTCGACCTCACCCCCGCCCGCCAGCTGCCCCCCGCCGGCACCGCCGAGACCTCCGTCGCCGGGCTCAACGACGTACGCGACAGGCTCGCCGCCACGCTGCGGCTCACCGCCGAGCGCACCCCGGCGCCGCCCGCGGCCGCCGAGGACGGGCCCGGGCTGTGGACGACGGTGGGCGAGCTGGCCCGGGGCGGCGCCGTGCAGGTGCGCTCCGGCGGGGCCGGGGCGGGCGCCGGGCCCGCGGTGCTGACCGCGCAGGACCTGCTCGACGGGGCGAAGCCCTCCGGCACGCTGCCCGACGGGCCCGCGGAGGAGCCGGTCCTGCTCGAGGCCGGCGACGTCGTCGTGCCCGCGGCCGGGGGCGGCGTGCGGGTCGTCGACGAGGCCACGGCGGGCGCGGCCCTCGGGCCCCGCCTCGTACTGCTGCGGGCGGCGCCGGGCGAACTCGACCCCTGGTTCCTCGCCGGCTTCCTGCGCGGCACCGCCAACACCCGGCAGGCCAGCGTCTACGCGACCGCCGCCGGCCGTCTCGACGTACGGCGGCTGCAGGTGCCGCGGCTGCCGCTCGCCGTCCAGCGGGCGTACGGGGCGCACTTCGCGGCCCTGGCCGCCTTCGAGTCCGCGCTGCGCGACACCGCCCGGCTCGGGGAGCTGCTGGCCCAGGGCCTGTACGACGGACTGGCCGACGGCACCCTGCAGCCCCCGCAGGGGTGAGCGCACGCGGGGGGCGCAGGCGGCGTTCCCGCTGGGTACGCTTCTGCCAGCCCCCCGCACTTCCCGCCCGTCCGCCCGTAGGAGCCCGCCATGTACGGCCCCGCCGCACCCGCGTCGCCGCGCACCGGTTCCGGTGCGGGCGTGATCTTCGTGCGCGTCCTGCTCGCGGCGCTGCCCCTGGTGAGCCTGGGCATACTCGCGTGGGGGACGACGCTGCGCATAGCGATCATGCGGCAGCGGTTGCTGGAGTGGCTGCTGTTCGGACTGCACGTGCCGCTCAGCTTCGGCTGTTTCGCGACCGTCGGCGAGCTGCCGGAGGAGAGCGCGTGGAGCGACGCCGCCCTGGGGGTGCTGCTGCTGACGGCCATCGGCTCGATGGCGTGGTTCCTGGTCGTCGACATCCGCTACCAGCGTGAGCGCACCGCGAAGCACGTCATGTACGACGCGAACCCTTACGCCCGTCCCCAGCCGTATCCGCCCACCCCGCGGATCTCCCCCGAGCTCGACGACCTCAGCGACCTGCTCCGCCGCAAGGACGACAAGCGGTGAACGGCCGTGTCGTCGCCGGGCGTTACGAGCTCTCCACCCTGATCGGCCAGGGCGGCATGGGGCGCGTCTGGCAGGGCTACGACCGCACCCTGGACCGCCGCGTCGCGGTGAAGATCCTTCGCCCGGACACCATGGCCGGCTCCTCGCGGGCCGACGAGCTGCGCCGCCGCTTCCTGCGCGAGTGCCGGGTGACCGCGCAGGTCGACCATCCGGGGCTGGTCACGGTGCACGACGCCGGGACCGACGGCGAGGAGCTGTATCTGGTGATGCAGCACGTCCACGGCTCCGATCTCGCCGACCACATCGCCGAGAACCAGCCGTATCCGTGGCAGTGGGCGGCGGCGGTGGCCGCGCAGCTGTGCTCGGTGCTCTCCGCCGTGCACGCGGTGCCGATCGTGCACCGGGACCTCAAACCGCGGAACATCATGGTCCGGCCGGACGGCACCGTCGTCGTCCTGGACCTGGGTATCGCGGCCGTCCTGGACACCGACACCACCCGCCTGACGCACACCGGCGTACCGCTGGGCAGCCCGGCGTACATGGCGCCCGAGCAGGCGATGGGCGGCGCGGTCGGCCCGTACACGGACCTCTACGCGCTCGGCGTCCTCGTCCACGAGCTGCTCACCGGCACCGTCCCCTTCGCCGGGTCGACGGCGCTGGGTGTGCTGCACCGGCATCTGTACGAGCCGCCGCAGCCCGTGCGGGCCGCGCGGCCGGAGGTGCCCGACCCGCTGCAGGCGCTCGTCCTGCGGCTGCTGGCGAAGGATCCGCAGGACCGGCCGGGCTCGGCGCAGGAGGTGTACGAGGAGCTGGCGTCCCTGCTCCCCGCGCCGGGCAGCGGGCTCCCCTCCGGCCCGCTCGACCCGACCCGCCCCTTCCTGCGCCCCCACGCCCCGTGGCCCGACCGGCCCGGCGTGCCGGCGCCCCCCGCGCCGGCGTCCTCCCCCGTCCCTCCCCCGCGCGCCCCGGACATCGCCGCGGCCGTCGACGAGGTGAAACGGCTGCTCGGTGAGGCCCGGCTGACCCAGGCCATCGACATCCTCGGCGGCATCCTCCCCGCCGCCGTACAGGAGCACGGGCCCTCGTCCTCGGTGGTCCGCATCCTGCGCAAGCAGTACGCGGCCACGCTCATGGACGACGGCCAGTACCGGCGCGCCCTGCCCGTGCTGCGGCTGCTGGCCGAGGAGCGCCTCGGCGAGACCGGCAACCCGGGCGACGCGCAGGTCGTGCAGTACCGCTACGAGTCGGCGGTGTGCCTGGAGCAGCTCGGCGAGGCCCCCGCGGCGCTCGCCGAGTACCGCGGCCTGCTCCCCCACCTCGGCCCCGACCCGGCCCGCTCCTACGACGTACGGCAGCGGGTCGCCCAGCTCCTCATCGCCCTGGGCGACCCGGCGGGCGCGCAGGCGGAGCTGGGGGCGCTGCTGCACGAGGTGCAGTCGCTGTACGGGCCGCACCATCCCGTCGCCGACGGCGTGCGGCGGTCGCTGGCCAACCTGGCGTCGTTCGGGGCCCGGTGAGCGGCACCGCGGCCGTCAGCTGAAGTCCAGGACCTCGGACGCGGGCGGCGACGTCACCTCGACGGCCTTGCCGTAGTCGCGGAACACGACCGTGCCGGGCTCCTCGCCGCTCTTCTTCTCCACCTTCAGCACATACGGCCGGCCCTCGGCCGCGACATAGACCTCGTACGGGGCGCCGTCCTCGTCCTTGCCGGTGAGCTGGAGCGCCTTGACGCCGTCGATCTCGGTGACGGGTCCCTTGCGGAGGGAGTCGTCGGCGGAGTCGCCGTCGGGCGCGAGGAACTCGTCGACGTCGCAGAGGCCGGCGAACTCCTTGAGGTCCGGGTCGCTGGTCGTGCCCTTGAGCCACTTGCCCTTCATCAGCTTGATCGTGGCGTCCACCTCGGACTTGGGCTCGCCCTCGCTCTGTGCGCGCAGAAACGCCTCGTCCGGGCGCATGTACACGGCCTTGCCGACCTTGACCAGGTCGATCGAGCCCTGCTTCTCGACCGCGAGTTCACCGCTGCACCGGGTCTTGCCGTCCAGCGAGATCGTGCCCTTCGCGGGGCCGTCGGAGAACTTGATGTCGAGGTCCATGGTGAGCGATCCGGCCTTGCGGCTGGCCTCGGCGGCCTTGGTCATCACCTGCGCGCCGGTGAGCCCCGCGAAGGGGTCGCTCGCGGCCTGCGCGGACTTCTCCGGCGCGGCCGACTTCTCCGACGAGGAGGCGGACGCCTTGCCGTCGGAGGCGTCCTTCTTGTCGTCGGTGCAGGCGGTCAGGCCGAGGACGGCCGCCGCACACACGGCGGCTGCCAGGGCGATGCGCTGTGGGTTCATGGGTCCCCCCGTGATGACTGCTTCTGTTGCCTCCCCCATGACAGCAGACCCTGTGAACCGAGTCAACCCGATATGACGTGAACACCCGGTTCACTCGATCCCGCGCTCCCCGTACGCCTCACTGGGCCCGGATGAGCTCCTGCGCGGCCCGCAGGAAGACCTCCCCCTGCTCCCGGTCGCCGATGACGCCCGCCAGCGCCCCGCTCCGGGCCAGTGACGCGAAGCCGTGTGCCATGGACCATGCGGCGACCCCCGCGAGTTCCGCGTCGGCACCTCCGGGCAGCGAGCTGACCCCCTCGCGCAGCCGGGCCGCGGACCGGCCCCGCGCGGCGGCCAGCTCCGGATCGTCGGCGCGCACCAGATCCGGGCGGAACATCACCTGGAAATGGGCGGGATGGAGCTCGGCGAACCGCACGTAGGCCGCCCCCATACCGGCCAGCCCCTCCCCTTCGGCGGCCAGTTCGGCGGTCAGCAGATCGTGGCCCTCGGCGGCGATCGCGGTCAGCAGTCCGGCGCGGTCCTTGAAGTGGTGCGCCGGCGCGGCGTGCGAGACGCCGGCCCGACGGGCCAGGTCGCGCATGCTCAGCGCGCCCACGCCGCTCTCCGCGATGACGTCCAGGGCGGCGTCGGTCACGGCCTTGCGCAGGTCGCCGTGGTGATAGCTGCGGTGCTCGGTCATGCGACTCAGCGTACGCGGAATCTAGGCATTGACAAGTTCACCGGCGGGAGGGAATCTAGTCAGCGACAAGATGGATTCGGGAGAGGGAGCCGACGATGACCGTCGAGACGACGCCGTACGAGCAGCAGCCGCCCGCCGCCGAGGTCCGCCGGCTGTGGCATCTGCTGGAGCCCCTGCACGCCCTCGTCTACTACGCGCCCGAGACCTTCGAGGAGGCGGCGAAGCTCGGGTACGCCACGGACAGCCGGTGGCCGATGTACTTCCCGTTCCGGGCGGCGCCGTTGGGCGCGGCGGAGCCGGCGCTGGTGACGGCCGCGTTCTACAGCTTCAGCCCGGCGATGGTCGCCGAACACGTCGGCCCCGCCTGGGCGGTGGCCTCCCCGGGCGAGGTCCTCGCCGCCCGGGAGCGGGCCGTCGACCGGCTCTACCGGTCGGTGTTCGGCGACGCGGTGGACGGCCCGGAGTTCGCCGAGGCGGCCGGACTGCTGCGGCGGGCCGCCGATGCCGCGCACACCGCGGGCCGGCCGATGGCGGCGGCCAACCAGGCGCTGCCGTACTCGCCGCTGCCGCACGTCCGGTTGTGGCAGGCGGCGACGGTGCTGCGCGAGCACCGCGGCGACGGCCATCTGGCGGCGCTGCTGGCCGCCGGGCTGGACGCGACGGAGGCGCTGGTGTCCTTCGCGGCGATCGGCGCCGCACCGGCGGAGACGTTCGCGAGCCGCGGCTGGAGCGCGGAGGAGTGGGCGGCGGCCCGCGCCCGTCTCACGGCGCGCGGCCTACTGAACGCCGACGGCTCGGCGACCGACGCGGGCCGGGAGCTGCGGGCCGGGGTGGAGCGCCGTACGGACGAGCTGGCCGCCGGACCATGGCGGGCGCTGCGGGCCGAGGAGGTGGAGCGGCTGGTGGAGCTGCTCGGTACGCCGTGGGTGACGGCGATCGGCTCGGGACTGCTGCCGATGGAGACGACGCTGGGCATCGGGAAGGTGTGAGAAACGCGCGTGCCGCCGCCGGAGCCGCCGCCTAGACTCCGCCGCATGGAGCCGACCATCACCACCCTCGCCGAGCGCCCCGAACTGCTGGACGCGGCCTGGGACCTGAAGGACACCTGGGCCGAGTTCATGCGGAACGACCCGACGGGCTACGCCTACTTCGGCCGGGTCCCCGAGACGTTCCCCGAGTACGTGCTGGTCGGCACGGACGCGTCGGGCGCCGTGGTGGTGCGCGGCTTCTCGGTGCCCTTCGCGCTGCACGCCCCGGGGCGCGGGGCGCTGCCGCCGCGGGGATGGGACCAGGTGCTGCACTGGGCGTTCGCCGACCGGCGGGCGGGGCGGGAGCCCGACACCGTCACCGCCCTCGAGATCGTCGTCTCCGAGGACCGGCAGGGCACCGGGCTGTCGGGCCGGATGGTCGCCGCGATGCGGGCGAATGCGGGCGCGCGGGGCTTCACGGAGCTGGTCGCGCCGGTCCGCCCCAACGCCAAGCACCTGGAGCAGCGGACGCCGATGACGGAGTACGCGTACCGGGTGCGCCCGGACGGCCTGCCGCACGACCCGTGGCTGCGCGTCCACGTCCGCGTGGGAGGTGTCATCGACTCGGTCTGCCCCGCCTCGATGACGATCGCCGGCTCGCTCGCCGAGTGGCGCGCCTGGACGGGGCTGCCCTTCGACGAGGACGGCTGGGTCGAGGTGCCGGGCGGGCTGACCCCCGTCCACGTCCGCACGGAGGCGGACTGCGCGGTGTACGTCGAGCCGAACGTGTGGGTGCGGCACGCGGCGCGGTGACACCGCCGCGGCGGGCATCTCCCGGAATCCGGAGGTGAGTTCGCCGCCCGCACGGGTACCCCGACAGCGGGCCCCTCGGCACCCGTTAGGGTGGGAGGGCCGCAGGGGCCCGGACCCCCACACGGGCCCCTGCGGCCTCGACGCCCTGGAGTGACCACCGTGACCCGCCGCACCGCCGCCGCGCTCGTCCTCACGGCCCTGGTACTCACCTCGTGCTCGATCGAGGAGATCCCCTCCGACGACGCCAGCCGGCCGCCCGCCGGGGCGACGGGCGTCAGCCCGCTGGACAACCCCGACGGCACCCGCCGCGGCCTCGCGCCCGTCGCGGACGCCGACCGCGCCGAGGCCCGCGCGCTCATCGGCCGGCTGCGGACCAAGGGCCGCGGGCCGAAGACCGGCTACGACCGCGACCAGTTCGGCCACGCCTGGATGGACACGGCGGACGGCGTCCCGCTGGCGCGCAACGGCTGCGACACCCGCAACGACCTGCTGCGGCGCGACGGCCGCGAGATACGGTTGCGGTCCGGCTCCGACTGCGTGGTCGTCTCGATGCGGCTGGCCGACCCGTACACCGGCGAGGACATCGCCTGGCGGAAGGCGGCCGCCGCCAAGGTGCAGATAGACCACGTCGTCCCGCTGTCGTACGCCTGGCAGCTGGGCGCCGCCCGCTGGCCGAAGGACCGCCGCCGGCAGCTCGCGAACGACCCGCTGAACCTCATTCCGGTCGACGGCCCCGCCAACTCCGCCAAGGGCGACTCCGGCCCGGCGTCCTGGCTCCCGCCGAACAAGACGGTGCGTTGCGCGTACGCGGTGCGCTTCGCGCAGGTGGCCCTGAAGTACGAACTCGCGGTCACCGCCCCGGACAAGGCCATGATGCTCCGGCAGTGCGGCGCCTGAGCCCTGCCGTCGATGGCGGGAGTCACCCCGCCGACGGGGGCCGGTCCAGGAAGGTCGTCGCCCCCGCCGCCGCCGAGCCGGGGGCCGGGTGCGGGGCCGCGTTCCAGGCCGCGGCGATCTCCGCGGGGAAGCGGCGGCCGCTGCGGGTGAGGGCGACGCCGTCCGTCAGCTGGACCAGGTCGCCGGTGTTCAGCGTCGTGTACGAGTCGCCGGCCAGCGGCTTGGCCGACCCCGCGCCCCGGCGCAGCAGCCCGGTGCCGCCGCCGCTGAGGTTGCGCAGCCGCAGGGCGCCGGCCGTGACCGAGACCTCGAGGTGGCGGCGGCTGATCCGGGCCAGCCGGGGCTCGGGCACATGGGCGAAGAGCGCCAGGCCGCCGTCGCCGGGGGCGCGGCCCACGACCACCGTCGTGTCGACGTCGAACGTGAAGCGGTGCACGCACTCCCCGTCGACCAGCAGCTTCAGCTGGACGACGCCCGTGCGCGGGCCGTCGTCGTGGAGGGGCAGGGCGTGCAGTGCGCACACCGGCACGCCGTGCTTGACGCGCGGCAGCGTCACCGCGTTGCCGGTGCGGCTGTCGTAGAGGGTGCAACCGCGCTGCGGGCAGCGCCAGTAGCGGCGTACGACCTCCACCCGCGGTCTGCGGTGCCGGCCCTGGAGCAGGCCGTACGCCTTCAGGTCCGACTCCTCCAGCTTCCGCGAGATCTGCGCCGGGCTGCGTACGCCCATGTCGCGCTCCCGCAGCCGCACCGCCCGTACCCGGGTGGGCTCGGCGGCGAGGAACTGCGTGGTGTTGCCCTGGATCCACGGATGGGTGAGGCGGAAGTCGGCGAAGCCGTCCCTGGAGATGACGGGCAGCCCGGTCATCTCCGCGAGGTCCATCAGCCGTTCGTCGGCGTCCGGGAGCTCCTCGACGAGCCCCTCGGCGGCCCACCGCGCCAGCAGCGCGGGCTCGGCGCGGTCGGCGTACTCGTGCACGCCGTGCCGCAGCGAGCGGTCGGCGACGGCGTACACGCTCGCGTGCGCGTCGCCCGTACGGCGGGCGAGGGCCTCCACCACCAGGCGCAGCCGGCCGAGGTCGCGCGGACGCGGGCCGCCGATGGCCGTGTCGCGGACGACGTTGGACAGGTCGACGAGGGCGTCCGCCTGCTCGGGGAAGCGTGCGAGGTGGCGTTCGAGCCCCTGCGGGCCCGCCACGGTCACTGCTTGCTCCAGACGGTCAGCTCACCGCTGACGTCGGGCAGATGGTCGTAGGTGTCGGTGCTGGGCACGATCTTGGTGATCTTCAGCATCCCGATGTTGCCCTCGTCGGTGACGGTGCACAGCACCGTGCCCACCGGGAAGGTCTTCGCGAAGTCCTCGCCGGCCACGATGGTCGCCACGGCGGCGGTCTGCGCGGCGTTCTCGCACTGCTGCGGCGTGGTGCCCGCGGACTTGCCGAAGGTGCTCTCGAAGTCCCAGGCGTCGCGCTGGACGACGCTGTTGATGATGATCTCGTCGGTGTCGTAGTCGGCGTCCTGCGTGTTCACGCGCGGGGTGTCGAAGTCGACGCCGACGTTGTCGGTGCTGTGCGCGGCGGGCATGCTCAGCTTCTGGCCCTTGACCAGCACCTTGTACGGCGGTGGCTTCGGCGCTTCCGACGTCGCGCCGTCGCCCGTGTCACCGCTCGCGGGCGTCTGCGTGGCGCCGTCCGAGGTCCGGTCGGTGTCCCCGTCGCCGGAGTCGCCGTCGGGCCAGAGCGAGGTGAGCAGGCCCAGGCACAGCAGCGCGCCGACGGCGATGAGGAAGCCGTTGAGGACGGGCCGGTCGCGGAAGGACGACCGCCCGGGCCGGCTCGCCGGCGAGTAGGGGGAGGGCTGCTGGTACGGGGTCGAGGGCGGCTGGTGCGGGGCCGAGAGCGGTGGCCCGAAACCGGCTCCCGGCGCCGGACGTGGCGGCTGCGCGGCGGTGACGGTGTGCACGGGCGTCTCCGGCGGCGGCCCCTGCGGGCCCGGCCCGTCCTTCACCGTGGGTGTCGGGGTCGCCGGAGGTGTGGCCACCTCCGCCGCCCGCGCCCGTCGCGCGACGTCCGCGGCGAGCCGCTCCGGCAGCCAGCCGGCGAAGTCCCGCGGCGCCCGCTCCCCGTACCGCTCGCACAGCTCCGACAGCTCGGCGGAGCCGGTCCGCTCGCCGGGGTCGGCGACGAGGCAGCGCTCCAGCAGCGGCCGCAGCAGCCCCGGGTACTCCGACAGGTCCGGCGGCCGCACCGCCGTGTTGGCGATCTTCGTGGCGACGGTGAGCCCGCCGCCGTCGCCGTACGGATGCCGCCCGGTGGCCGCGACCGCCGCGATCAGGCCGAGCGAGAACAGGTCCGTCGCGGGCCCCACCGTGTCGCCCAGCGCGTGCTCGGGCGACATGTACTGCGGGGTGCCGATGAGGCCGCCGGTGGTGGTGATCTTCGTGGCGTCCGCGGCGCGCGCGATGCCGAAGTCGATGACGTACGGGCCGGACGCGGCCAGCATGATGTTGCTGGGCTTGAGGTCGCGGTGCACCACGTCCGCCGTGTGGATCGCTCCCAGCGCCCGCGCCGCGGCGCCCACCAGCTGGAAGACGGCCGGCAGGGGCAGCGCCCCGTACGACCGCAGCGCGTCCTCGAGCGCCACGCCCGGTACGTACTCGGAGGCCACCCAGGGCAGTTCGCCGGACGTGTCGTGGTCCACCACCGGCACCAGGTGGTAGCCCTGGACGCGGCGGGCGGCGCGCACCTCCTGCTCGAAGCGGCGGCGGAACTCCGGGTCGCGCCCGTACTCGCGGCGGATCAGCTTCAGCGCCACGGGCTGCCCGCCCCTGGTGTGCGACAGGTACACGGTGCCCATGCCGCCTTCGCCGAGCCGGGCGGTCAGCCGGTAGCCCGCGATCTCGCGCGGGTCGTCCGGTGTCAGCGCGCCCAGGTCGGAGCCTGTCTCGGTGCTGATACGACTCACTCCCCCGTGTGTGTCCGCATTCGCGTGCATCGTACAGACGTGCGCCTGCGGGCGCTCCGCTTTCCCGGAGATCGGCCCCGCCCCGGGGCGCCCGTCCCGGTTCGCCGAGCAACCATCCACTGTTCACCTGGCCGACGCCTGTCCCACATCCGGGTCCGTGGCACGCTGGCTAGCCTGCGCGGGTGCCCCGTCAAACGCCCCGCCTCTCAGTGATCGTGCCCTTCCACAACGTGCAGGAGTTCGCACCGGACACCATCCGCTCCCTGGTCCGCAACGCCGGGCCCGACCGGGAGTTCATCCTCGTCGACGACCGCTCCACGGACGCCACGGGCGAGATCCTGGACCGTGCGGTGGCCGAGCTGCCGAACGCGACGCTCGTCCGGCACGAGACCAACCAGGGCATCGCCCGCGCCCGCAACAGCGGCATCGACGCCGCGCGCGGCGCGTATCTGACCTTCCTCGACGGCGACGACTGGTACGGCCCCGGGCAGCTGGACGACATGCTGCGCGCCGCCGAGACCCTCGACGTGGACTTCGTACGCTTCGACCACGTGCAGGTCAACGGCCGCAAGCGGACGGTGAAACGGGCCCCGGCGCGGGTGCGGGACACGGCCATGGCGGCCCGCGACGGCATCGCGCCCGCCGATCTGGAGACGATGGTCGACTACCCCTTCGTCTGGGCCGGCATCTACCGCCGCGCGCTCTTCGACGACGGCCGGATGCGTTTCGCGCCCGATCTGCGCACCGCCGAGGACCGGCTGTGGACGTGGCATCTGCACCTGACCGCCGAGACGTTCGCGGTGACGGGCCTGCTGGGCACCTTCTACCGGCGGGGTGTGACCACGTCCCTCACCCAGATCCGCGACGACCGCCAGCTCGACTTCATCCCGGCGCACGACCAGATGCTCCAGGCCGTCCTCGCCGATCCGGAGGCGGACCGCTTCCTGCCGAAGGCGGTGCGCACGTACTGCGCGCTCATCGCCTTCCACGCCACCAACGCCGACCGGTACGAGTCCGCCGCCGCGCGCCGGCTGAAGCAGGCGTCCGCGGAGGCGCTGGGGCGGATGCCGCAGGACGTGCTGGACCGCACGCTGGACGAGATGGACGAGGAGCGGGCCCGGCTGCTGCGGCGGCTGCGGCCACGACGTACCGCGAGGCCCGCGGGGAAGGCCGCCTGATCCGTGCCGCACCACCAGAACACCACGCACCGCGCCCAGATCTTCGAGGTCTCCACGCTGTACGGGGCGGCGACGCTCGCCGCCGCGCTGGACGCCGGCCTGTTCGGCCCGCGGGCCGGGGCCTGGCGGATCCTCCTCGTCTCCAACAACGCGGCGGTCCCCGAGACCGCCGTACAGCTCACCGAGATGGACGGCTTCACGGCGCTGGCCACCCGCTTCGACGAGGTCGTCGACTGGAACCGGGAGATCAGCCCGCACCACCCCAGCGCCTGGACCCCGGCCGGGCACGACGCGCCGCTGTGGCAGCGGATGTTCCGTACGTCGTGGGGGCTGGGCGACGGGCCGCTGGACCTGGCCGTCGAGTCCGTCACGGCCGCGCCCGCGAAGGCGCTGGCCACGATCTTCGCGGACGCGGCGCTGCACGTGTACGCGGACGGCCTGATGAGCTACGGCCCGACCCGCGACCCGCTCCCCCAGCACGTGGTCTGCCGGGTGCGGCGGCTGCTCCACCTCGACCTGGTGCCGGGGCTGACGCCGCTGCTGCTCACGGAGTACGGGGTGCCGTCGGAGCTGGTCCCCTCGGACGCCTTCCGCAAGGTGCTCGACGAGATCGCCGCACCGGTGGACATCCGCGACGCCGACGGCGGCGTGCCGACGGCGGTGGTCCTGGGCCAGTACCTCGCCGCGCTGAACATCCTGAAGCCGGCGGAGGAGGAGGACCTCCTCGCCCGGATGGTGCGGGGCGCGGCCGCCGCCGGCCACACGTCGATCCTCTTCAAGCCCCATCCGACCGCCCCCGCCCGCTACTCGCGGGCACTGGAGCAGGCCGCGGAGGAGTCCGGCGTACGGCTGACGACGCTGCGGCAGCCGATGCTCGCGGAGACGGTGTATCTGAGCCTCGCGCCGCGGCTGGTCGTCGGCTGCTTCTCCACAGCCATGCTGACGGCGTCCGAGCTGTACGGCGTGCCCGTCGCCCGCGCGGGCACGGAGCTGCTGCTGCAGCGGCTGCGGCCGTACCAGAACAGCAACCGGATCCCGGTGACGATCGTGGACGCGCTGGTGCCCGAGGTCGGGTCGACCGCGGCGCGGTACTCGGTGGACGAGCTGGAGCCGCTGCTGGCGGCGGTCGGCTACTGCATGCAGGACCGGCGCCACCGGCGGCTGCGGCCCGCGGCGGAGGCGTGGCTGTCGGCCCACCTCGACGACGGCAGCCTGCGCTACTTCACCCGGCGCCGGCTGACGTCGCTGGAGCTGCCGGGCGGGGTGGCGGCCGCGGGCGCGGCGCGGCATCTGCTGCCCGCGGCCCGCAAGGCGATGCGGACGGCGCGGCGGGTCCGCAGGCTGGTGCGCCAGGGCTGAGGTGCGCGGGGGCGTGCGCTGACGGCTGAGGCCGTCAGCCCACGCCCAGCGTCGTGAGCGTCGCCAGCAACTGCCGGGCCTCCTGCGCGAAGTGGTGGTGCGGGCCCGCCGACCGCTCCGCGTCGCGGACGAGCGAGGTGAGCTGGGCCCGCGCGGCCGTGTGGTTGCCGAGGGTCAGCAGCAGATGGGCGATGCGCAGGCGGATCTCCAGCGGCTGCTCGGGGTCGCCGGAGTCCTCCGCGTACGGCAGGAGGGCGCGGTACTCCGTGAGGGCCGCGCCCGCCTCGCCGAGCTGTTCGCGGCACTGCGCCGCCTCGTGGCGGTACCGGACCGCCTGGGCGTCCGACGGGCCCGCCTCCGCCACCCGCTCGTCGGCGAGCAGCCGCAGCTCCGGGAGCGCGCGGCGGTACTGGCCGTCGTCCATGAGCGTGGCCGCGTACTGCTTGCGCAGGATCCGGACCACCGCCGACCCCTCGCCGTGCGCGGCGACCGCCACCGGCAGGATGCCGCCGAGGATGTCCACCGCCTGGGTGATCCGCGCCTCGCCCAGCAGCCGCTTCGCCTCGTCGACCGCGCCCGCGATGTCCGCGCCCCGGGGGTCCGGAACGCGCCGCCCGGGAGCGGCGGAGGCCGCGGGGCGGTCCGGCCACGGCGCGTGCGGGCGGCGGAACGGCCGCGTCGGGTCGAGCGGGGCGTAGGGGCCGGGGCTCCCCGGTGCGGGCAGCAGCGGCGCCAGCTCGCCGTACACCTCCTGCGCCGAGCCCGGCCGCTCCTCGGGGTCCTTCGCCAGCAGCCGGTCCACCAGCGCCGCCAGCGCGGCGGGCACCTCGGGCCGCTCGTCCCGTACGGGCACGGGCGCCTCGTAGAGATGCCGGTGCAGCACGCCGAGCGCCGTCGCGTCGTCGAACGGCGCGCGCCCGGTGAGCAGTTCGTACAGCACCGTACCCAGCGCGTAGAGGTCCGTGTACGGGCCGACCGCGCCGCCCATCGCCTGCTCGGGCGCCATGTACGCCGGGCTGCCGACCGGTACGCCGGTGCGGGTGAGGCGGGTGGTGTCGGTGTCCAGGACGGCCGCGATCCCGAGGTCCAGGACGACGACGGTGCCGTCCGGCCGGACCATGACGTTGCGCGGTTTGAGGTCCCGGTGCACCACCGGCACCGCGTGCACGGCCGCCAGCGCCCCGCACAGCTGCGCCGCCACGCAGACCGCCCACGGCCACGGGTACGGCTCGTGCTCGGCGAGGTGGTCGGCGAGGTCCGCGCCCTCGACGTACTCCATGACGAGGTGCAGCTCGTCGCCGTCGCTCCCCGCGTCGTACACGGTGACCAGCCCCGGATGGCCGATCCGGGCCGTGATCCGGCACTCGCGCAGGAAGCGGCGCCGGGTGCCGTCGGCCTGGGAGCCGGCCGCGCTGCCCGGGTGGAGGAGCTTGACCGCGACGCGGCGGTCGAGGGCGTGGTCGTAGCCCTGCCAGACCTGGCCCATGCCGCCCTGCCCGATGAGGGCGCTCAGCTCGTAACGGCCCGCGACGACGCGTCCGTTCACCGGCCGTCCTGCTCCCGGCGCAGCAGCTCGCTGAGCTCGTCGAGCTCGGCGCGGACCCGGTCTATTCGGGGCGGGGGCGGCGGGGCGGCCTCGGCGGGAGCCGGCGGCCGGGCGGGAGCGGGGACGGGTGCGGGAGCCGCTGGGCGGGGCTCCGCGACGGCATAGGGATTCGGCGGCGGTGCGGCGTACGGCAGCGGGCGCGGCTCACCGACCGGCAGCGACCCGTACCCGCCCGACGGGCTCCCCGGCGCGGGGCCGAACCCCGGCTGCCGCTCGCCCTGCCGCATCCGGATGTCGACCGCCAGGTAGTACCCGGCGGCACCGCACGCCATCAGGAACAGCGCGACGAGACCGACGTAGTCGATGGGCCGGGCCGTCTCGCTCTCGTTCCCCTGGAACAGCCACATCGACCCGATCAGCACCGGGAAGCTGCCCCAGAACAGCAGCCAGTCCTGCCGCGCCCGGCGCATGATCGCGACACGCAGCAGGGTCACCCACGACAGCAGCCCGAGGCTCAGGAACGACAACCCGGCGAACACCACGCGCAGCAGGATGACCACCGCGGGATGGGTGGTTCTCCGCACCCCGGACTCCGGGGGGTACGCGGCGCCGTACATGGCTGCTCCGTTCGAACTGACCGACGGGGGACGGGTGGTCGCGCCGGTCGACATGTGCCGACAGATGCGGTGAAGAGAGCAGAAGCGTACCGACCGCCACCGACACCGTCGATGGATCCGGTGCCCCTGCTACCCCGGCCCGACACTCCCCGCCGCGAGCCCGTCGTACAACCCCTCCATCAGACGCTCCCCGAGCCGCCCCGCCTCGCGCAGCGCCGACTCGAAGGCGGCCAGGGCCCGGAAGTGCTCGCCGTAGGACCGCTGGACGGCGAGCGGCATCCGGGGCACCTGCATGCGCCGTACGTCGAGCCGGGCGGTGGAGGAGGCGTGGCTGCTGGCCTGGCGGGCGTTGGCGGCGCCGCGCAGCAGCCCGGCGAGGAACCACGGGTCGAGCGCCCGCGGATCCGGGCGCAGCAGCGCCAGGTTGCGGCCGAGCGCGGCACCCGCGGTGGCCGTGTCGACGACGCGGACGGCGCGCCCGGCCCCCACGACCGGCACCACGACGTCCCCCTCCTCGACCAGCACCGGCTCCTCCGCGGGCCGTTCGGGCAGCGCCGCGGAGGGGGCACCGCCCGCCAGCACGTCCTGCGCGCTGAGCACGGGCGGCGCGGGCACACCGGCGGGGGCAGCGCCGGAACCGCCGAGCCGGAGCGTCAGGGCGCCAGCGCGGGCGAGTTCGCCGACCGTGGTGAGGGGACCCAGTGCGGCGCTGGGAGGCATCGCCGGGCCGGGCGCGCGTTCGACGGTCGTGCGGAGGGTGGCGGCGAGCCGGTCCCGTACGTCGTTGAGCCCGGCGAGCGATCCGTCCGCGGAGAGCGGCGGGAGGTGACGGGCCGGTGTGACGTCCACGTCGTCGTCGAGGAGGGTGACGACGGGTTGGGCTTGGTGGGCGGCGGGTTGGGGAGTGATGGTGCCGGTGCGGTCGTATTCGCGCCAGACGGTGGTGACGTGGTGGGTGAGGGTGGGCCAGTCGATGGTGTCGCGTCCGGTGCCGTAGCGTTCGCCGGCGTCGATGAGGAGGACGGAGGCGGGTGGGGTTGTGGTGCTGGGGCGGCGGAGGATCCACAGGTGGAGTGGTACGCCGTAGGGGGGTGCGGCGCCGGGTGGGAGGGCGATGACGGCGCGCAGGGCGCCGCGGCGTAGGAGGTCGGCGCGGATGCGGCGGCCGGAGCGGCGGGCGGCGACGGCGGGGGGCAGGACGAGGACGGCGGTGCCGCCGTCGCGCAGCCGGGCCAGCGCGTGCTGGACCCAGGCGAGTTCGGACTCGGTACGGGCGGGCAGCCCGTAGCCGAAACGCGGGTCGTAAGCGAGCTCCTCGTGCCCCCAGTTGCGCTCGTTGAACGGCGGATGACACACGACCAGATCGACCGCACGCTCCGCAAAGCCGTCCGCACGCAGCGTGTCCCCGACCGCGACGGACACCTCACCACCGGAATGCAGCGCCAGCCGCAGGGCCGCCAGGGTCGCCGACTCGGGGTCCACATCCTGCGCGAGGCGGGGCCCGTCACCGGGCGCGGCCAGCAGCAGGGTGCCCGTGCCGGCGGCGGGGTCGAGGACGGTCGGCGCGCCGCCCGGTCCGGCCAGCGCGGCGATCAGCTCGGCGAGCTGGGGCGGGGTCAGGGGGTGCTGGCGCGGGTTCGTCTCCAGATACCGGCCGAGCAGGAACTCGTACGCGGCCCGCGCCTCCCCGAACTCGGCGGCCAGTCCGGCCGCGGCCCTCAGCAGAGGTACGGAGACGCCGAGTTCGGCGGGCACCCGCTCCGAGACGAAGGAACCCGCCCCGAACCGCGCCGCCAGCACCTCCGGCAGCGCCTCGGCCAGCCCGTACGCCAGCTCCTCGGCACCCGATCGCGCGAGCGCCGCCCACCGCGCCGGCCGCTCCCGCACCAGCAGCAGGACCGCCCCGGCCAGGGTGAGCGCCGCGGGCACTCCGTCCGCGTGACCCGCGACGAGCTGCCAGACCCGCTCCCGCGGCGGTACGCCGTCCAGCTTGCCCTGCGCGCGCAGCCAGCCCTCGACCTCCGCGAGGGCGAAGCGGGGGCTGGCGTCCGTTCCGCCGACCGGCCGGGGGAAGTCGGCATGGCGGCGGCGCCAGTTGCTGACCGCGGCCCGGCCGACTCCGGCCAGCCTGGCTATACCCGCGGCGGTCACCTCGGTCGCGTCGTCGGGCATCGCTCGCCTCACCTCGGATCGGGGGTGTGTGCGTCGAGCATATCCCCGCCCGTCAACAACCACCTTCACAGAGTGAATAAAACCGATTCTAGATTTACCTGTTGACGCGGTTCACAGTCCGATGCTCTTATGTTCCCGTCAACGACGTGGCCTCAACGGCCCCGCTCCGGAAGGAAGTTCGTCATGCGCCGCACACTCGTCCCCGCCGTGGTCGTCCTCGCCGCCCTGTCGATGGGCGCGCTCACCGCCTGCGAGGCGGAGAAGCCCAAGAAGGAGACGTCCAGCTCGTCTTCGGCCAAGTCCAAGAGCGAGTCCGACACGGACGCCGCCCCCGCCGCGGAGGAGGAGAACTCGGACGGCCCGCTGGCCGGCGGGGAGACGGCCGCCTACGGCGGCATGAAGATCACCGTGTCGAAGGCGTCCGCCTTCAAGCCCTCCGAGTACGCGGTCGGGCACACCGACGGCAACAAGGCGTACACGGTGACCGTCACGCTGGAGAACTCGGGCAAGGAGAAGTTCGACGGCACGCTCGTCCTGGTCACCGCGCGGGCGGGTGCGGACGGCGTCGAGGCCGAGCAGATCTTCGACGACAAGACCGGCGAGGGCTTCAACGGCGCCGTACTGCCCGGGAAGAAGGCCACCGCGGTCTTCGCCTTCGACACCCCGGCGGACGCGAAGGTGCTCGACGTAGAGGTCGAGCCGGGCGACTTCGAGAAGGAAGCCGCGCAGTGGAGCATCAAACTCTGACCTGCGCGGCCCCGCCCGAATCCGGTCCGGCGGCCCGCCCGTGCAGGGGGTCTCCGGGCTGCTACGAGTCCAGGATCGTCGTCAGGAACTCCCCGACCCAGGCCAGCAGCTCCCGGCCCACCACCGGCTTGCCGCCGATGGTGCCGCTGCTCGGCCTGGGTACGAGCACCTGGCGGGTGGCGGCCTTGACCACCGACCGCGGGTACAGCCGCTTCAGCCGCAGCTCCTGCGACTCGCGCAGCTCCACCGGCGCGAAGCGGATGTTGGAGCCCTGCAGCACGATCTCCCCGACGCCGCAGGCCCGGGCCAGCATCCGCAGGCCGGCGACCAGCAGCAGGTTCTCCACCGGCTCCGGGAGCTTGCCGTAGCGGTCGGTGAGCTCCTCGCGGACCGCCTTGATGTCCGCCTCGGAGTTCGCCGCGGCGATGGCCCGGTACGCCGCAAGGCGCAGCCGCTCGCCGGGGGCGTAGTCGTGCGGGACGTGCGCGTCGACGGGCAGCTCGATCTTCACCTCGAGCGGCGGCTCCTCCTCCACTCCGCCTTCGAGGGAGGCCCGGTAGTCGGCGACGGCCTCCCCCACCATCCGTACGTACAGATCGAAGCCGACGCCCGCGATGTGCCCGGACTGCTCGCCGCCGAGCAGGTTGCCGGCGCCGCGGATCTCCAGGTCCTTCATCGCGACGTACATGCCGGCACCCATCTCGGTGTGCTGGGCGATGGTCGCGAGCCGCTCGTGGGCGGTCTCCGTGAGGGGCTTCTCCGGCGGGTACAGGAAGTAGGCGTAACCGCGTTCGCGCCCGCGGCCGACGCGGCCGCGCAGCTGGTGCAGCTGTGAGAGGCCGAAGTTGTCGCCGCGCTCCACGATCAGGGTGTTGGCGTTGGAGATGTCGATGCCGGACTCCACGATCGTGGTGGAGACGAGGACGTCGAACCGCTTCTCCCAGAAGTCGACGACGACCTGCTCCAGCGCCGACTCCGACATCTGCCCGTGCGCGGTGGCGATCCGCGCCTCCGGGACGAGGTCGCGCAGCCGGGCGGCGGCGCGGTCGATGGACTCCACCCGGTTGTGGATGTAGAAGACCTGGCCCTCGCGCAGGAGTTCACGGCGGATCGCGGCGGCGATCTGCTTCTCCTCGTACGGGCCGACGAAGGTCAGCACCGGGTGCCGCTCCTCGGGCGGCGTGGTGATGGTCGACATCTCGCGGATGCCGGTCACCGCCATCTCCAGGGTGCGCGGAATCGGGGTCGCGGACATGGTGAGCACGTCCACGTTCGCCCGCAGCTTCTTCAGCTGCTCCTTGTGCTCGACGCCGAAGCGCTGCTCCTCGTCGACGATGACCAGGCCCAGGTCCTTGAACTTCGTCTCGGACGAGAACAGCCGGTGCGTACCGATGACGACGTCCACCGACCCGTCCCGCAGCCCCTCGAGCACGGCCTTGGCCTCGGTGTCGGTCTGGAACCGCGACAGCGCCTTCGTGATCACCGGGAACTGCGCGTACCGGTCCGAGAACGTGCCGAAGTGCTGCTGTACGAGCAGGGTCGTCGGCACCAGCACCGCCACCTGCTTCCCGTCCTGTACGGCCTTGAACGCCGCCCGGACGGCGATCTCCGTCTTGCCGTAGCCGACGTCGCCGCAGATCAGCCGGTCCATCGGGACCGACTTCTCCATGTCCTCCTTGACCTCGGCGATCGTGGAGAGCTGGTCGGGCGTCTCGATGTACGGGAAGGCGTCCTCCAGCTCGCGCTGCCAGGGGGTGTCGGGGCCGAAGGTGTGGCCGGGGGCGGCCATGCGCGCCGAGTACAGCTTGATCAGATCGGCGGCGATCTCCTTGACGGCCTTCTTCGCCCGCGCCTTGGTCTTGGTCCAGTCGGCGCCGCCGAGGCGGTGCAGGGTGGGGGCCTCGCCGCCGACGTACTTCGTCACCTGGTCGAGCTGGTCGGTGGGGATGTAGAGGCGGTCGCCGGGCTGGCCGCGCTTGGCGGGGGCGTACTCGACGAGCAGGTACTCGCGGGTGGCGCCCTGCACGGTGCGCTGCACCATCTCCAGATAGCGGCCGACGCCGTGCTGCTCGTGCACGATGAAGTCGCCGGCCTGCAGGGTGAGCGGGTCGACGGCGTTGCGGCGGCGGGCGGGCATCCGCTGGCCGTCCTTGCCGGCGGCCTTCTGGCCCGAGAGGTCCGTCTCGGTCAGTACGGCGAGCTTCAGGCCGGCGGCGACCAGTCCGTTGTCGACGGAGCCGCAGGCCACGTGTACGACGGACGGCTCGATGGCGCTGTCCAGCCCCGCGTCGAGCCGGGCGGCGATGCCCTCGCCGCCGAGGACCTCGGCCGTGCGCTTCGCCGGCCCGTGGCCCTCCGTGAGATAGACGACGCGCCAGCCGTCGGACAGCCACTGCTTGGTGTCGGCAAGCGCGCGGGCGGTGTCGCCGCGGTACAGCTCGGGGGCGTGCAGCCCGAGCTCCAGGGTGTCCTCCTCGAGCTCGACGTCGGCGGAGAAGGGGGAGACGGTCCACCACATCATGCCGAGTTCGCGCGCCCGGTCCCGTACGTCGGCGATGCCCCACAGCGAGGCGGCGCCCACGTCGATCGGGGCCTCGCCGCCGCCGGCGGTCGCCGCCCACGACGCCTGCAGGAACTCCTGGCTGGTCGCCACGAGGTCGGCGGCCCGGGTCCGCACCCGCTCGGGATCGCAGACGACGGCCATGCTTCCCGCGGGCAGCACGTCGAGCAGCAGCTCCATGTCGTCGACGAGGACCGGCGCGAGGGACTCCATGCCCTCGACGGCGATGCCCTCGGCGATCTTCCCGAGGAGCTCGACCAGCTCCGGGTGCTGCTCGGCCAGGGCCGCCGCCCTGGCCCGTACCTCGTCCGTGAGCAGCAGCTCGCGGCACGGCGGCGCCCACAGGCCGTGCTCGGCGATCTCCAGGGACCGCTGGTCGGCGACCTTGAAGTACCGGATCTCCTCGACCTCGTCGCCCCAGAACTCCACCCGCAGCGGGTGCTCCTCGGTGGGCGGGAAGACGTCGAGGATCCCTCCTCGTACGGCGAACTCGCCCCGCTTCTCGACCAGCTCCACGCGCTGGTACGCGGCCGCGGCGAGGCCCGCGGTGATCTCCGTGAGGTCGGCGGTCGACCCCTGCCTCAGCTCCACGGGGACGAGGTCCCCGAGCCCCTTCACCTGCGGCTGCAGCACGGAGCGCACGGGCGCGACCACGACGGACACGGGCCCGGCGGCGGGGTCGCCCTTCGCCGGGTGCGCGAGCCTGCGCAGCACGGCGAGGCGCCGCCCCACGGTGTCGCTGCGCGGCGACAGCCGCTCGTGCGGGAGCGTCTCCCACGCCGGGTACTCCACGACGCCGTCGGCCGGCAGCAGGCTGCGCAGCGCGGCGACGAGGTCCTCCGCCTCCCGCCCCGTCGCGGTCACGGCGAGCACGGGCCGCTGCGCCTTCGCGGCGAGCGCGGCGATGGCGAAGGGCCGCGCGGCGGCGGGCCCGACGAGGTCGACCCCCGTCCGGTGCCCGTCGCGGGCGGCCTTGACGGCCTCATCGAGGGCGGGATCCTTGACGACGGCTTCAAGCAGTCCGTGCAGGCTCATGGAGCGGCTCATCCATCCCGGGTCACAGGGCAACGCGAACGACCCGGGGTTTGCGGACCCCGGGGGTTACCAGCGTACGGCGTCGGCGCGCGGGCTGCGGGTGACCGCCTCGCCCCGGCGACCGGCGCCGCCCCGCGCCTCCGGCGCGGGGTTGCCCCCACCCGCACACCACCCGTTACGGCATTGCCTGGTCACCGCCGGCGCCTCAGCGTACGAAGCGACCGCCGCGCGCGCCGGTGGGTGCCCCGGGGCGGGACGCCTGCCGACCGGCGACCCTGCGGCGGGGGTACTCCGCCCCCACTTCCCTGCGCGGGTACGCATTTCAGCCCGTCCGACGTCTGACGACTGAGGCGCGAAGCACCGAACCGCGCCGCAGGCGCCAGCACGACCAGACCACCCAATAGCCCGTCCGGCGTCTGAGGACGAGGCGCGCAGCGCCGACCGCGCCGCAGGCGCCAGCGGAACCGCACGCTTGCAGCACGACCGCAGCACCACCCCAGCCCGTCCGGCGTCTGAGGACTGAGGCGCGAAGCGCCGAACCGCGCCGCAGGCGCCAGCGGAACCGCACGCTTGCAGCGCGACCGCGGCACCACCCCAGCCCGTCCGGCGTTTGAGGACTGAGGCGCGAAGCGCCGAACCGCGCCGCAGGCGCCAGCGGGACCGGACGCATCCGAGCGTGACCGGACCACCCCCTCAGCCCGTCCGGCGTTTGAGGACGAGGCGCGCAGCGCCGACCGCGCCAGCCGGCGCAACCGCACCGCGCAGCGGACCGCCCTACTCCGCCGACGGCGCCGGAGGCGGGACCGTCCCGCCGTCGTCCGGGACCCCGTCGGGGTGGCGCCCCGTGACCGCCGACAGGGAGGCCCGGACGTGCTCGAGGTGCGAAGTCACCTCATCGCGCCGCGCATCGACCTCCCGCAGCCGCCGCTCCGTCTCCCGCTGGATGCGCTCCACGACCACCCCCGCCTCAGCGATGATCTCCGCGCCCCGCGCCTCCGACTCATCCCGCCGCTCCGCGGCGGCCTGCTGCGCCGCCGCGTACTCCGCGCCCGCCTCCTCGACGAGCCGCTCCGCCTCAGCCGCCCGCTCCGCGAGCGACCGCTCCCAGACCCCCTCGCGCTCGCGCAGGTCGTACTGGTTGTCGTCCGCGGCGGCCAGCTCCTCCGCCTCCGCGTCCTCGAGCATGGCCGAGGTCCTGTGCCGGACCTCGATGAGCGCCCGTTCCGCCTCGCCCGCCGACGCCTCGACCTCCGCCCGCGCGGCGGAGAGGATCTCCGCCGCCTCCGCCTCGGCCTCTCCGATCGCGCTGCGCCACCGCGCCTCCGCCTCCGCGCGCACGGCATCGGCCGCGGCCACCGCCTCCGCGTGCGAGCGCGCGGCGGCCTCCCGCGCGGCGCCCGTCACGGCCTCCGCCTCGGCGCGGGCCGCCACGCGCAGTCCGCCGGCCTCCTCCTGGGTGAGGGCGTACAGGTACCCGGCCCGCCGGCCGAGCTGCTCGTACGTCTGCTCCCCGCTGATCTCGGCCATCCGCTCGGTGAGCTGCGCCAGCTCCCGTTCCAGCTCCTTCGCCAGCACGGTGAGCCGGGCGGCCCGCTCCCACGCGGAGTCGCGTTCCTCGCCGAGCCGTTCGACCGCGGAGTCGACCTGAACCGGCCGGTAGCCGCGGCCCCCGCGAACGGTGGGGAATCCCTCGAGCGGCCTGATGTCGGCAGTCATACGGTGAGCCCCTCTCGTACGACACTGTTCTCGGCGGACATCTTTCACGATCGGCACTAAAAGGGCATAAACCAACACTCCGGACTTTTCGATCGATCGACAGCGGGCGTACGGCGGATCGTCCCCGAACGCGCGCACACGGCAGAGCGCCCCGCCGAAATCCGGCGGGGCGCTCGTCGTACGAAGGGACTGCCTACAACAGTCCGTCCCAGAACTGCTCGAGGATCACCGACCACCAGTGGTCGGGCCCCTCGAGCGCCGGCGGGTCCAGGGCCAGCAGCTGGGCCTGGAAGTCGACCGACCAGCGCCCCGCCTGGTCCGGCGTGAGCCCGTACCGCCAGCGCCACATCTGCCCGAGCAGCGCCAGGCAGCGGGCGAACTCGGGCAGCCCGGTGTTCACGAACTGCGGCACGGCCGGCTGCCCGCCGGGCCCCGCCTCCAGCGGTACGGCGACGATGTGCGCGGTCCCGTACTGGACGCAGAGCTGACGGCCGAAGTCGTTGCCCATGACGAGGTACGAGCCCGCGTCCGACGCCGGCTGCACGCCGCGCTCCTGCGCCAGCTCGGCCAGCGTGGGAACGGGACGCCCCGGCTGCGCCTCGGCCCAGAAGAACGGGCCGAAGTCCACCGGCAGCCCCGCCCACACCAGGGTCTGCGCCACGATGTCCGGCACGCCCTGGCGGGCCACCGCCCGCTGGTCGTAGCGGTGCACGCCCTGCGGGCCGAAGGACTGCGCCAGCTCCTGGCCGATGGTCTGCGGCGGTACGGGCGGCGCCAGCTGCACCTGTCCGGGGGCGGGCAGCGGCACCCGGCTGGGCGCCGGGCGGGCGGGCGCCTCGGCGACCTGGTGCAGTTCGCCCTGGTGGGTGAGCAGATGGTGCATGCCCTGCTGGCGCGACGCGTGGTCACGCCCGTACGCCGCGGTGTGGCTGAGGCGCGCCTGCGGCCACGTCTCGCGGATCATCCGGGCGCAGTACGCGCCGGGCAGATCGCACGGCTCCAGCTCCGTGTGCAGCTCCAGCACCTGCTGCGGCGGCACGTTCAGGCCGCGCAGCTCGTGCAGGATCTGCCACTCCGGGTGCGGGGTGCCGGGCGCGGAGCGGTGCATGACCTGCTGCTCGGTGCCGTCGGCGGCGCGGTAGCGGAGCACGGCGAGGTAGCCCGGTCCCACGGTGGGCACGCCCGGCTGCGGGAAGCCGTAGCCCCCGCCGCCGGCGGGCTGCTGGGTGGCGGGCATCCCGCCGAGGGGCGCACCGGGGGGCGGGGGCGTACCCGGGGCACCGGGGGGCGCGTAGCCGCCGCCCGGAGCGCCGGGAGGCGGAGGTGTGCCCGGGGCGCCCGGAGGCGCGAAGGGGCTGGCGCCCGGAGCGCCGGGAGGCGGGGGCGTACCCGGGGCACCGGGAGGCGCGAAGGCGCCGGGAGCGCCGGGAGGCGGAGGTGTGCCCGGGGCGCCAGGGGGTGCGTAGCCGCCGCCCGGAGCGCCCGGAGGCGGCGGGGGCCCGGGGACGCCCGCGCCGGGAGCGCCCGGCGGGGGCGGGGTGCCGGGGGCTCCCGCGCCCGGAGCGCCGGGGGGACCGGGCGGTCGCAGTCCGCCGATCTCGGCCTGCGGGACGAGTTGCGTCGCCACGTACGCCCCGCCTGCCCCACCACCGGGGGCACCCGGGCCACCGGGGGGCGGTGGCGTACCCGGAGCGCCCGGCGCACCGGCCGAGGGCGCGCCGCCGCCGCCGTTCGAGCGCTTGGGCGGCAGGATCGGCGACGCCTTGGCCGTCGCGGCCTCCGCGAGGTCGGCGGCCCCGGGCCCGGACGGACCCCGCGGCGCCGGAGCGGGCGTACCGGGCGCCGCCGGTGCGCCCGGGGTACCGGGGGCTCCCGGAGGAGGCGGCACGGCACCCGACGGCGGGTAGGACCCGCCGCCCGGCGCACCGGGAGGCGGCGGGGTGCCGGGCGCACCCGGAGGAGGCGGCGGCCCCGCCGAGGGTCCGCTCGGCGACGCGTATGCGCTGCCGGGCGCACCCGGAGGAGCCGGCGGCCCGCTCGGCGACGCGTACGAGCTCCCGGGCGCACCCGGAGGAGGCGGCGGGCCACCCGGCGACGCGTATCCGCCGCCCGGAGGCGGCGTACCCGGGGAGGCGTACCCGCCGCCCGGAGGCGGCGTGCCCGGTGGCGCGTATCCGCCCCCCGGACCCGACGGAGCCCCCGGCGGCGGGGGCGTGCCCGGTCCGCCCGGCGGCGTGAAGGGCCCGCCCTGCGGCATGCGCGCCGTCTCGGCGTCGGGGCGTACCCCGGGCAGCGGCGTGTCATCGTCGTCGGAGCCGCTCAGCGGCGGCGCGAACACGGTGGCCGGCGGCAGGACGGAACCGCCCTCGTCCCCGCTGGAGTTGGCGTCGGCCCACGGCGAGGACGCGGCCGGACCCCGCGGCCCGGGCACCTGCGCCCCCGGCCCGGAGGGCGCACCGGGCGCCGACGGCGCACCACCGGGCGCTCCGGGCGCGGACGGTGCCGATGGCGAAGAAGGCGCCGAAGGCGAAGAAGGCGCCGAAGGCGAAGAGGGTGCCGAAGAAGAAGAGGGCGAAGAGGCCGCCGGACGCCCTCCCGCCCCGCCGCCGGAGGCGACCCGCGCGCCGATTCCCAGCGAGTCCGCCGCCTCCTGCAGCCACTCCGGCGGCGTGAGCAGGAAGGACGTGGCCTCCAGATCGATCCGCTGCCCCGGCTTCGGGGCCGCCGGCACGCCGCCGCCCCGCCCGCCGTACTCCTCCTCGTACCGCCGGATCACCTCGCCCACCGGCAGCCCCGGCCACAGCGTCACGTCCCCCGAGTCGCGGGCGATGACCATGCGCTGGCGGGAGCCCTCGGCGCGCGCGCCGTCCTCGCGGTCCTCCGCCCAGGCCACGAAGCCCAGGTCGAACTCGCGCACCCTGACCTCGCGCTGCTCGGGCGCGGGCACCCCGCCGTTGACCCATTTCTCGGCGCTCTCCTGCGCCTGTGCGAAGGTCACCACGGACCGTTCACCCTCCCACCGGGACGACGCGGGCGAAGCCGCCGTCCACCATCAGATTGGCCACGGTCTCCAGCTCCGGCGGACCGCCCGCGAGCCGCTCCAGGAAGGCGTCGAAGTCCTCCCCGCACGGCATCAGCAGCGCGTCCGTCCGCTCGGCCACCGACGCGAACCGCCCGTCGCGGTCCCGGGCGTCGTCGTACGCGCAGAACCAGACGCTGCCCCGCCGCTCGCCCCGCACCTTCACCGCGAGCAGGCCGCCCTGCAGGAAGGCGACGCCCAGGTAGTCCTTGGTGAGGTGGTCGCGCAGGCACTTGTTGACGTACACGAGGTCGTTCGTCGCGGCCTCGTCCCGCACGGTGAAGAACGGCTGGTCGATCAGGAGCCCCAACTGCGGGTCCAGCGCCGCGCCCATGGGCGCGCAGCCGCCGGCGGCCTTCAGGAACGCCCGGTAGGCGCCCGGCAGCCGGTAGCCCAGGTCCTCCTCGATGCGCTGGACTTGCTCCTCCGTCACCGCGACGCCCCCCTTGGGGAGCGCGAAGTGCACGGGGCGGGTCTCCTGCAGGGGGCGCGTGCCGCGCTTGTCGTGGTTGACGTGCGCCGTGGCCAGCCCGCCGTGGTGGCGCAGCAGCACCTTCACGTCGGCGGGGACCAGTTCCAGCCGCCGGGTGCGGGGTACGTGGTGCCAGGTCCAGCCGTGCGGCGTGGACACCGGCGGCAGTGAGCCCCACAGGTCGTGGCCCTTGGACATCAGGGCGGCGTTCGCCGACACGTAGTCCGTCAGCCGCAGTTCGTCGATGCCGAACCCGGCGGGGGGCTCGGCGATGTCCGCGGCGGCGCGCGCGTACGGCGAGAAGTCCGGGAAGCCGTCGGCGTCCACTCGTACGCCGTTCGGATAGCGGGCCGCCCGGACCGGGTCCGGGAAGTTCACAACCTGCCCGGCGTAAGCCGAGTTCGGTGGCGCGGCCGCTCCTACGGCAGCCCCTCGCCGACCAGTCGTCATCGCGTTTGCCCCCTGCCGGTCGCGTGCGTCGAGGACAGCCTATTGGGTAGCCAGGGGACCAGTCCCGCCCTGGTCAGCGCAAGGGTTCCTTTTCCGGAACCTTGCCCCTCTTCCGCCCCGGGTACGCGGGGCGCGGAGCCCCCCACCGGGCGCCCGCCGCGGCTTCGTCACGCGCCTCCGTACAGCCCGGATGTCCTAGCCTTCCTGCTCGATCACCGGAAAGCGGCGCGGCGCCCACAACAGGGCGACCAGCGCGATGACGGCCGCCGCCGCCGCGCCCAGGAAGACGTGGTCCGTGGCCGTGGCCACCGCGCGGCGCAGGCCGTCCGACGGGGCGGTGACCGTGTCCCCCGTGCCGTGGGCCGACGACGTGACGCGGCCCGCCAGGGTGGCGTTCGCCACCGCGCCGAAGACCGCCGCGCCGAGGCTCTGGCCCAGCTGGCGGTGGAAGAGGACCGAACTCGTCGCCGTGCCGCGCTGCGACCAGCCGACCGTCGACTGGACGCCGACCAGCAGCGGCAGCTGGTAGATGCCCAGGGCCCCGCCCAGCAGCAGCATCAGGAGCGCCGGCTGCCAGGCCGAGCCGGGGTACGGGAGGAGGGGGAACGCGGCGAGGATCAGCGCGGCCAGGGTGATGCCGATCAGGGCGGACTGGCGGAAGCCGACCCGGTTGTAGAGGCGGCTGCTGAGGCTCGCGGAGAGGGGCCAGCTGATCGTCATCACCGACATGACGAAGCCCGCGCGGGTGGGGTCCAGCCCGAGGACGGTCTGGGCGTACGTGGGGAGGAAGACCGTCGGCGCGACCATCAGGATGCCGAGCGCGCCGAGGGAGACGTTGACCGAGGCGATCGTGCGGCGGCGCCAGACCCAGCTGGGGATGATCGGCTCCGCGGCGCGGCGCTCGATGAGCACGGTCGCGGCCGTCGCGGCGACGCTGCCGCCGAAGAGCAGGAGGGACGGGAGCGAGATCCAGGGCCAGGCCACCCCGCCCTGGACGAGGCCGGTGACGAGCAGGCCGCCCGCGGCGAAGACCGCGAGGGCGCCGGGCCAGTCGACGGGGCCGGAGGTCCGTTCGCGGGCCGGTTCGCGCAGGTTCCGGACGAGCAGGACCAGGGCGATCGCGCCCAGGGGGAGGTTGAGCAGGAAGATCCAGCGCCAGTCGGCGTAACCCGCGAGGAGGCCGCCGAGACCGGGGCCGATGACCGCGGAGACGGCCCAGACGGAGGCCAGGGCGGCGGTGATCCGGGGGCGCTCCTTCAGCGGGTAGAGGTCCGCGGCGACGGTCTGGACCGTGCCCTGGATGGCGCCGCCGCCGAGGCCCTGGAGGATGCGGAAGGCGATGAGCGCGGTCATGCTCCACGCCCCGGCGCAGGCGACGCCGCCGACGAGGAAGACGGTGATGCCGGCGAGGAGGACGGGCTTGCGGCCGAAGGTGTCGGCGAGCTTGCCGTACACGGGGAGGGTGACCGTGACGGCGAGCATGTAGCCGGAGAACACCCAGGAGAAGACGGAGAAGCCGCCGAGGTCCGCGACGATCTGCGGGACGGCGGTGGCGACGATGGTGCCCTCGAGGGCCGCCAGCGACATGGAGAGCATGAGGGCGGCCACGACCCGGCCGCGGCCGCGGACCGGCGTGGGGGGTGCGTCGGTGGCTTCGGCCGCCTCCGCCGCGCTGCCGGCCGCGCCACACTCCGGCGCGCGGCTGGCAGGCTCGCTCCCGCCGGGGCCGTCACCCCCGAGGGCCTCGACCGCCTTGTCAGGGGCATTGCCCACCCGTGCCGCCGCACCGGATATGTCGTCCGCCTGGCCCGCTCCGCCGCTGTTCACTTGCCCCTCCCGGTGGGTGTACGCCCCATCTTTTCATCGCGGCTCCTCCGCCCGCAGCTCCCCTTGACCCTGACCCGACGTCAACCGACAGGGTCATGACCCCTAGGGGGCGCCCCGGTGCCAGGGGCCCGGGGACGGTCGTCCCCGCGGCCGACGGAAGACCCGGGGTCGCGCTGAGAGCCTGGTCAGGCACGGCGACGGGGGTGTGCGGCAGGTCCGTTGGTGGGGCTAGCCCCACCTCGGATACGCCACCGGGCACCAGGGATTCCAGGCGCCCGCGCCGCCAGACTCGAAGAGACGACGGACAGCAGACACATCGGCCGGTGAGCGGCCGGCGTAACAGAAGGAGAACGACTGTGACCACGGCTGTAGCGCAGGCGAGCCGCACGGCCGTCGCCGCACGGGCGCGGCAGGTGACCAAGGCGTACGGCACGGGGGAGACGCGGGTACTCGCGCTCGACAACGTCGATGTGGACATCGCCCGCGGGCAGTTCACCGCGATCATGGGCCCGTCCGGGTCCGGCAAGTCGACCCTCATGCACTGCCTGGCCGGCCTCGACACCGTGACGGACGGGCGGATCTGGATCGACGAGACGGAGATCACGGGACTGAAGGACAAGAAGCTCACCCAGCTGCGCCGCGACCGGGTCGGCTTCATCTTCCAGGCGTTCAACCTGCTCCCGACGCTCAACGCGATCGAGAACATCACGCTGCCGATGGACATCGCCGGCCGTAAGCCGGACAAGGAGTGGCTGCGCCGCGTGGTGGAGACCGTCGGCCTCGCCGACCGGCTGAAGCACCGCCCGAACCAGCTGTCCGGCGGCCAGCAGCAGCGCGTGGCCGTCGCCCGCGCCCTGGCCGCCCGGCCGGAGATCATCTTCGGTGACGAGCCGACGGGCAACCTCGACTCGCGGGCCGGCGCCGAGGTGCTGGGCTTCCTGCGGCGCTCGGTGGACGAGCTGGGCCAGACCATCGTGATGGTCACGCACGACCCGGTGGCCGCCTCGTACGCGGACCGGGTGCTGTACCTGGCCGACGGCCGGATCGTCGACGAGATGTTCAACCCCACCGCCGACCAGGTGCTGGACCGGATGAAGTCCTTCGACGCGCGCGGGCGGGTGTCGTAACCCATGACCGTCATGAAGACCTCGATGCGCAACTTCTTCGCGCACAAGGGGCGGATGGCGCTCTCCGCGATCGCCGTCGTCCTGTCGGTGGCGTTCGTGTGCGGCACGCTCGTCTTCTCCGACACCATGAACACCACCTTCGACAAGCTCTTCAAGGCCACCGCCGCCGATGTGACGGTCAGCCCGAAGGACCTGGGCAGCGGCGACGACCAGCAGTCCGCGGAGAAGGACACCCCGACCCTCCCGGCCGCCGACCTGAAGAAGGTCGAGGCGGCCAAGGGCGTGAAGTCCGTCCACGGTGACGTGACGACGATCCAGGCCACCGTCGCGGACAAGGACGACGAGAACCTCGGCTCCACGACCGGCGCCCCGACCATCGTCACCGACTGGGACCAGGGCGAGCTGAAGATCGTGAAGCTCACCTCCGGTCACACCCCGCGCGGGCCCACCGAGTCCGTGATCGACGCCGACGTCGCCAAGAAGCACAAGCTGAAGATCGGCGACGAGGTCCGGATCATCGCCGTACCCGGCTCGTTCACCACCAAGCTCGTCGGCATCGCGACCTTCCAGACCACCAACCCGGGCGCCACCGTCGTCTACCTCGACACCGCGACCGCGCAGACCAAGCTCTTCGGCAAGCCGGACGTCTACACCCAGATCATGGCCACCACCGCGCCGGGCTTCACCCACGAGGCGGTGAAGAAGAACGTGGCCGCCGAGCTGGGCACGGACTACAAGGTCCAGACGAAGGCGGAGGTCACGGCCGAGAACAAGGACGACGTCGGCAGCTTCCTCGACGTGATGAAGTACGCGATGCTCGGCTTCGCCGGGATCGCCTTCCTCGTCGGCATCTTCCTCATCGTCAACACCTTCTCCATGCTGGTCGCCCAGCGCACCCGCGAGATCGGCCTGATGCGGGCGATCGGCTCCAGCCGCAAGCAGGTCAACCGGTCCGTGCTCGTCGAGGCACTGCTCCTCGGCGTCATCGGCTCCGCGCTCGGCGTGGCCGCCGGAGTCGGCATCGCCATCGGCCTGATGAAGCTGATGAGCGGCATGGGCATGCACCTGGACACCGCCGACCTCACGGTCAAGGCGACCACCCCGGTCTGGGGCATGCTGCTGGGCGTCGTGGTCACCGTGCTGGCCGCCTATCTGCCGGCCCGCCGGGCGGGCAAGGTCTCCCCGATGGCCGCGCTGCGGGACGCCGGTACGCCGGCGGACGGCAAGGCGGGCTGGATCCGGGCCTCGGTGGGCCTGGTGCTGACCGGTGCGGGCGGTGCGGCTCTGTTCGCGGCGGCGCAGGCGGACAAGGCCACCGAGGGGTCGCAGTTCCTCGGCCTCGGGGTCGTGCTGTCCCTGCTGGGCTTCATCGTGATCGGCCCGCTGCTGGCGGGTGTCGTGGTCAAGGTGATCAGCGCCGGCGTGCTGCGGATCTTCGGCCCGGTGGGCCGGATGGCCGAGCGCAACGCGCTGCGCAACCCGCGGCGTACCGGCGCCACCGCCTCGGCGCTGATGATCGGCCTGGCACTGGTGGCCTCGCTGTCCGTCGTCGGCTCCTCGATGGTCGCCTCCGCGACCGACGAGCTCGACAAGTCGGTCGGCGCGGACTTCATCATCCAGTCCGACACCGGTCAGGCGATCCTCCCCGAGGCCGCCGAGGCCATCAAGAACTCGCCGGACCTGGAGCACGTCACCGAGTACAAGGAGATCCACGCCACCCTCACCTACCCGAACGGCAAGGTCGAGAAGGACACCGACTTCTCGGCGGCCACCCCGTCGTACGCGGAGGACCTGCGGGTGGAGGCCGTGTCGGGTGAGCTGAACGCCGCCTACGCGCCGGACGCCATGTCGGTCAACGAGAAGATCGCCAAGAAGTACGGCGCACAGGTCGGCGACAAGATCAAGGTGGACTTCGCGGACGGCTCCACGGCGACGCTGACACTGGCCGCGATCACCTCCGCCGACACCACGATCGACAACGGCGCCAAGTACATGGCGATCTCCACGGCGGAGAAGTACGTCCCGGCGAACAAGATGCCGCGCAACGAGATCATGTTCGGCAAGGCCGTCGAGGGCAAGGCCGACCAGGCGTACGCCGCGCTGAAGAAGGAACTGAAGCCGTACCCGCAGTACACGGTGCGCGACCAGACCGACTTCAAGCAGGCGCTGAAGGACCAGGTCGGGCAACTGCTCACCATGGTCAACGGCCTGCTGGCCCTGGCGATCATCGTCGCGGTCCTCGGTGTGGTGAACACCCTGGCCCTGTCGGTCGTCGAGCGGACCCGTGAGATCGGCCTCAGCCGGGCGATCGGCATGAGCCGGCGCCAGCTGCGCCGCATGATCCGCCTCGAGTCCGTGGTCATCGCCCTCTTCGGTGCCCTGCTGGGCCTCGGGCTGGGCATGGCCTGGGGCGCCTCGGCGCAGCAGCTGCTGGCGCTGGAGGGCCTGAAGGTCCTCGACATCCCGTGGGGCACGATCGGGACCGTCTTCGCCGGATCGGCGCTGGTCGGCCTGCTGGCCGCCCTGGTGCCGGCATGGCGGGCCGGCAGGATGAACATCCTGAACGCGATCGCGACGGACTGATCCGTGGCACAGGGCCGCCCAGGCTCCGGGCCCGGCCGTTCGTCAGGGTGATCTCGACGGCCACCCGGTTCGGGTTGGGGGACGGTCGGCGGCCGTAGCGCTCC
>NZ_JBFAXR010000096.1:0-34122 GCF_040680895.1 Streptomyces sp. NPDC051940
CCCCGGGCCCGGGCCCGGGGAGCGCGCACCGGTCCGGTGAGCACACCATGGCACGTACACGCAGACACGGAGAGCAGATGACGCAGGCAAAGCGCCGCCCACGCCGCCCCGGGGCAACGATCGAGGACGTGGCGCGCGCGGCCGGCGTTTCCCGGCAGACCGTCTCCAACGTCCTGAACGCCCCGCACCGGGTACGCCCCGACACCCTCGCCCGGGTGACGCAGGCGATCGAGCGCCTCGGCTACCAGCCGGACCAGTCGGCCCGGTCGCTGCGCACCGGCTCGCGCCGCATCATCGGCTATCTCGCACCCGTGGACGACCCGTTCGACCCCAACCCGCTGATGGGCGGCTTCCTGGAGGCGCTCGTCGACGCGGCGGGCGCCGAGGGCCACCGGGTGCTCCTGGTCCGCCCGCCGCACGGCGCCGCCGACCCCCGGCCGGCGATCGACGAGCTGATCGCCGCCCGCCAGGTCGACGGCTTCGTGCTGGCCGACGTCCTGCACGGCGACGCACGGGTCGCCCATATCGCCGAGGCGGGCGTGCCGTTCGCCGCGTTCGGCCGCACCGCGCCGGGTACTCCCCAGCAGTGGGTCGACGTCGACAGCGTGGGCGCGATGGCCTCGGTGGTGGACCACCTCGCCGGGCGCGGGCACCGCCGGATCGGCTACCTCGGGTCCACGTCCGAGCTGCCGTGGATGACGGACCGCCTGGAGGGCTTCAGCGCCGGACTGCGCCGCCACGGCCTGGACGACTCCCCCGTGCTCGAACTGACCACGGCCGACGGCGACACGGCGCGCACCGTGACCGCGGTGCGCGGCCTGCTGCGCGGCCCGGACCGGCCCACCGCGTTCGCCACCGGCAACGACATGCTGGCGCTGACCGCGTACGAGGCGATCCGTGCCGAGGGGCTCACGGTCGGCCGGGACGTCGCCGTCGTCGGCTTCCACGACATCCCGCTCTGCCGGCTGCTGAACCCCCGTCTCACCTCGGTCCGCCTCCCGCTGCGCGGCATCGCCGCCGAACTGGTCCGCCGGCTGCTGGCCCAGGTCCGCGGCGAACCGGTGCCCGGGAAGGGCCTGCTGCTGCCGGCGGAGCTGATCGCGCGCGACAGCACGCCTGCGCGGGAGGCGTGACCGTCAGAGGGTCCGATCCTCTCTCTTACGGGGTCACGATCGCGAAGTCCTGGTCTCCACGGTCGAGCAGCGACGCGAGCCGGCCGAGGACCGAGGCGTCGCCCTCGACCTTGATGCCCGCCTCGGCGAGGCGCTCCGGGGTCGGCTCGCCCAGGGCGAGCGCGGGCAGGGCGCTCGCGGTGGCCGTCAGGACGACGTCGGCGGCGTCCTGCTGCGGAGCCGCGCTCTGCGTGAGCACGCCGTTGGCCAGGCGGAGCCGGTACCTCTCGCCGCTGTCGGTGAGCCGGACGTCGATGGTGAGCTTCTCGTCCCACGCCCTCGGGCCGTCGATCTGGATGGCGATGGCGTCGAACAGCAGTCGCGGCGCGAGGTGTCCGACGATGTCCGCCGAGGCGGCGACCGTGGGCGTGCCGAACCGGCCGTCGCGCAGCTCGGTGGCACCGGACAGGTAGAAGTTGCGCCAGGTGCCGTTCTCCGCGCCGTAGCCGAGCTGCTCGTAGGTGTCGGCGAGCAGCTCGCGCGCCCCGGCGTGGTCCGGTTCGGCGAACACCACGTGGCTGAGCACCTCGGCCGCCCAGCGGAAGTCGCCCGTGTCGAACGCGCCGCGCGCCTTGTCGACGACCGCGTCCGCGCCGCCCATGAACTCGGTGTAGCGCTTGCCGGCCTCGACCGGGGTGTGCTGCCACAGATGGGCCGGGTTGCCGTCGAACCAGCCCATGTAGCGCTGGTAGATCGCCTTGAGGTTGTGGCTGACCGAGCCGTAGTAGCCGTGCGTGCTCCAGGCCTTCTCCAGGGCCGGCGGCAGCTCGAGGTGCTCGGCGATCTCCGCACCGGTCCAGCCCTTGTTGATCAGCCGCAGGGTCTGGTCGTGCAGATATCCGTACAGGTCGCGCTGGATCCCCAGGAACTCCACCACGCGCTCCCGGCCCCAGGTCGGCCAGTGGTGCGAGGCGAAGGCGACGTCCGTGGTGTCCCCGAACAGGTCGATCGTCTCGGTGAGATAGCGCGCCCAGTTGTGCGGGTCGCGGACCACCGCGCCGCGCAGCGTCAGCAGATTGTGCAGCGTGTGCGTGGCGTCCTCGGCCGTGCACAGGGCGCGCAGGTCGGGGAAGTGGATGAGCATCTCCGCCGGCGCCTCGGTGTCGGGTGCCATCTGGAAGACCATGCGTACGCCGTCGACCACCTCCTCCTGCCCGGTGGCGGTGATGTGCACGGTGGGCGGGATGAGGGTGATCGTGCCGGTCGACGTGGTCTGCCCGAGCCCCGCTCCGACCTGCCCCTGCGGGCCGCGGGCGAGCGCCGCCCCGTACATGTAGGCGGCGCGTCGGCCCATCGCGGTGCCGGCGTACACGTTCTCCGACACGGCGTGCTCGGTGAACCCGGCGGGGGCGAGCACCGGTACCCGGCCCGCGTCCACGTCCTCCTGCGTCGTGACGCCCTTGACACCGCCGAAGTGGTCGACGTGCGAGTGGGTGTAGACGACCCCGGTGACCGGGCGCTCGCCGCGGTGCTCGCGGTAGAGCGCGAGGGCCGCCTCGGCCGTCTCCTTGGACAGCAGGGGGTCGATCACCACCACGCCGGTGTCGCCCTCGACGAACGTCACGTTCGACAGGTCGAGGCCGCGTACCTGGTAGACGCCCTCGACGACCTCGAACAGGCCCTGCTCGGCGACCAGTCGCGACTGCCGCCACAGGCTCGGGTTCACGGTGTCCGGGGCGGCGCCCCCGAGGAAGGCGTAGGTGTCGTTGTCCCAGACGACGCCGCCGTCCCCGCCCCGCACGGCGTTCGGCTCGCGACGGGCGATCAGCCCGCGTGCGGCGTCCTCGAAGTCCTGTGTGTCGGCGAACGGAAGATGTTCGAGCAGCTCCGCCTGCCGGCGGGAGACGGACGGATGGACCGGCTTGGGCGATGAGGTCATGGGGGGATATTGGCATGATTGCTCCGCAATCACCCAGATTGACCTCCCGGCACCGAACCCGAACCACGTGCGACGGTGACGAGTCCGGTCTCGTACGCCGTGATCACCGCCTGTGCCCGGTCGCGGAGTTGGAGCTTGCCGAGAATGCGCGAGACGTGCGTCTTGACGGTGGTTTCGGACAGGTGCAGGTGCCGGGCGAGTTCCGTGTTGCTCAGACCCTGGGCGACCAGGCCCAGGACCTCGCGTTCGCGCGCGGTGAGCGCGTCCAGGCCGGGATGGGTACGGGCCGTTGGGGCCGGCCGGTCACCGACCGGGTCCGCCGTCGGCGCGGTGCCGTCCCGCCGCCTGGTGGCGGCGAAGCGCTCGACGAGGCGGCGGGTGATGCCCGGGGCCAGCAGGGCGTCGCCGGTGCGGACCAGGCGGACGGCGGCGAGGAGGTGTTCGGGCGTGACGTCCTTGAGCAGGAAACCGCTGGCGCCCGCGGCCAGGGCGTCGTACACGTGCTCGTCGAGGTCGAACGTGGTCAGGATGATCACACGGGGAGCGTCGGGCCGCCCGTCGGCGAGGATGCGGCGCGTGGCCTCCAGACCGTCGCACTCCGGCATCCGGATGTCCATCAGGACCACGTCCGGACGCGTGCGCCGAACGGCTTCCACGGCCTCCGAGCCGTCGCCGGCCTCGGCCACGACATCGATGCCGTCGAGGGTGAGGATCATCCGGAAGCCGGTGCGGACGAGGATCTGGTCGTCGGCCAGCACGACGCGCAGGGGGCTGTCGGTCACACGCTCTCCGCAGGCGGCAGGGGGATCAGGGCGCGGACCCGGTAGCCGCCGTCGGAAGTCGGGCCGGCGTGCAGCGTACCGCCGTACATCGACAGGCGTTCGCGCAGGCCGAGCAGGCCGCGCCCGTTGCCGGAGGAGGCGGCCGGCCCCGGTGGGCCGCCGGTGTCGGTGACCGCGACGCTGAGCTCCGCTCCGTCGTACGCCACAGCCACCGCGGCTTGTGCGCCCGTGGCGTGCTTGAGGGTGTTGGTCAGCGCCTCCTGAACCACGCGGTAGGCCGCCAGCCCGGCCCCGGGCGGCACCTCGGCCAGGGTGCCGGTCACGGTCAGCGTGACCGGCAGTCCCGCCTCACGGACCCGGCCCACCAGGGTCGCAAGCCGGCCGAGACCGGGCTGCGGGGCCAGGTCCGCCGGCTCGGCGGTGCCGTCGTCGTCCATCGTGAGCAGGCCCATGGTGTGCCGGAGCTCCGTCAGGGCGGCGCGGCCCGCGGACTCCGCCGCCAGCAGCGCCTCACGGGCGAGGTCGGGCGCCGCCTCGATGCCGCGGCGGGCGGCCCCGGCCTGGATGACCATCATGCTGACGTTGTGGGTGATGACGTCGTGGAGTTCGCGGGCGATGCGGGCCCGCTCCTGCTCCGCCGCGCGGCGCAGCTCCGCGGCCCGCTCCCGTTCCAGTGCCGCCACCCGTTGCTGTTTCTCCTCGGCCCGCGCGCGCCAGCCGCGCATCCAGTAGCCGGCCGCCGCCAGGGGGACGAGCACGAGCGCCGGAACGTACTCGTCGGGCACCCGCCACATCGCCGGCTGCCCCTTCGGGGCCAGGAGTACGAGGGCCGCGGGCAGGCTGAGCAGGGCGGCCGGCTGGTACGGGCTGTAGGCCACGGCGGAGTACGTGGCGATGATCAGGCAGTAGAACACCATGCGCAGCACGGCGTCGGGAACGAGCAGGCCGGCGGCCAGCACGACCCAGAGCACGGCGAGCGGGTAGCGCCTGCGCAGCGCCAGCGGAAGCGTGGTCCCGAGCATGGGCAGCACCGCGCCCACCCAGGTCTGCGCACCATCGCGGGTGCGCACCACCCCGTCGACCTGGATGATGCTGGCCCCGATCCCGGAGTCCAGCGCGTAGTACACGCCGACCACGCCCAGGACGGCAGCCAGCAGCGCGTCGGCGATCACGGCGCGGCGGGCCGGCTCGGGCGGCGGACCGACCGGCCGGACCAGCGCCGCCACCGCGCCACGGACCCGGGACTGCGCCGGCAGGTTCTTCGTCACCGGGCCATTCTCGCCGCCGCCGCGCGCACGCCGCGTCCTCCCGGAGCGGTGCCCTGCCGCGCTCCGTACTCCTGCGGTCTACATCGCACGGAGGACAATCCCGCCAGAGGACGACGTGTCAGCCGCCTTCTCAGGCGGTCATTGCCACCGCGTTCACGGCCGGGATGCGCAGCACGCGGCGGGTGGTGGCGAGCGTGGTACCCACCGTGGCCGCCACGGCGATCCCGGCGATCGCCGCCCAGATGAGCGGGCTCTGGCCGGGCAGCATCCGGTCGGTACGGGCGATGGTGAACGGGATGATCCCCGCCAGCGCCGCGAGCGTGCCGAAGAGGACGCCGGTGACGGCCAGCAGCACCGATTCCAGCCCCGCCGCGGCGTACACCTGCCCCGGTGTGGCGCCGGCCAGTCGCTGCTGGCCGAACTCGCGGGAGCGGTAGGACGTGGTGGCGTACAGGGTGTTGATCAGCATCACGCAGGCGAAGAGTGCGATGATCCCGACGAAGGCGAAGTTGAGGGTTTCGACGGTCTGGTCGTCCCTGGTCCTGACGGGCCCGCCGACCCGGTCGTTCTCGATCGCCTGCATGTACAGGGTGCCGGTGGAGATCCCGACGAACAGGATCAGCGGCATCAGTACGCCCGTCAGCTCGGCGGTCCGCTGTCGCAGCCCATGGACGGTCAGGTATCCGGACGCCGTGGCGCAGAGCGGGCGCGCGGCGGCACGCAGCAGCCGGCCCAGCAGGGTCGGCGAGTAGACCGCGAAGCCCACCGAGAGCAGGATCGCCCCGTAGGCGGGAGGCGCCATCGCCTCCGGACCGGCGTCGCCCATGGCGAACGAGGCAGCCGCCAGCAGCGTGCCGAGGACCAGTGCCGACCGGCCTCCCCACGCCCGCAGCCGCCGGTGCCCGGTGTGCCGGCGGGTGGCCCGGCGTACCGCCAGGAGTGCGGCGCCGGCCGCCGCCAGCAGCGTGACGTACAGACCCGACATCAGGGCAAGCGGCCCGAAGGCGTGCTCCACCGACTCGGCCACCAGCCCGCTGTCCTGGAACAGCACCAGGAGCCGGCGCCCGCCGAACATCGCCGGCACGATCGCCAGCGCGGCCCCCACCAGGGCGACGACCGCGGCCTCGCCGACCACCATCCACCTGATCTGCGCAGGGGTGGCGCCGGTGCAGCGCAACAGGTCCATCTCGGCCGAGCGCTGGCGGACGGTGACGGTGAGGGTGGACGCCACCGCGAAGAAGATGAGGAACGAGCCGTAGCCGCCGGTCACCGTCGCCGCCGTCGTCAGTGTCTCGGCGCTGACGTGGTCGACGCCCGCGCCCTGGGCGGTGTCGAGCAGCGAGTAGAACGTCATGATGATCGCCGCACCGAGGAAGGCGGACAGGAGTGTGGCGGCGAACCGTCCGGGCCGCTGCCGGATCGAGCGCATGGCCAGGGCGAACACGGCTCACACCTCCGCCATCGGATGGGTACCGCGGTCGCCGCTGTCCGGCCCGTACTCATCGCCCAGGTGCGCCATCCGCTCCGCCACCGCGTCCGCGGTCGGCGCCCGCATCCGGCCCGCGACCCGCCCGTCGGCGAGGAACTGCACCGTGTCGGCGTACGAGGCGGCCACCGGGTCGTGCGTCACCATCACGACCGTCTGCCCGTGGGTGTGCACCGATTCCCGCAGCAGCGCCAGTACGTCGCGGGCGCTGTGCGTGTCCAGCGCACCGGTGGGCTCGTCGGCGAAGACCACCGCGGGCCTGGCCACCAGGGCCCGGGCGATGGCGACGCGCTGTCGCTGTCCACCGGACAGCTCGTCCGGCCGCCGGTCGAGCTTCGCGCCGAGCCCCATCCGGGTCAGCAACTCGCGCGTGCGCTCGCGGTCGACGCGCCGGCGCGCCAGTTTCAACGGCAGCACAGTGTTCTGCGCGACGGTGAGCGCCGGCAGCAGATTGTACTGCTGGAAGACGAACCCGATCCGCTGCCGCCGGAACCGGGTCAGCTCCGCCTCGGTCCCCCCGGTGAGCTCGGCACCGTCGACCGTCACGGTGCCGCTGTCGGCCCGGTCGAGTCCGGCGGCGACCTGCAGCAGCGTGGTCTTGCCGGAGCCGGAGGGGCCCATCACGGCGGTGAACGTACCGTGCCGCAGGGACAGCGTCACCCGGTCGAGCGCGGTGACAGCGCCGTCGCCGCTGCCGTACGTCTTGGTCACGTCGTTCAGGCGCAGGGCGTCGACCGGGTGCGCGGTGGTCGCATCGCCCTGGTGCGTGCGGCCGTCGGACATCGTCCTCAACTCCTCCGTGGGGCGGGTATCGGCTGACCCGGCTCTCCAGCCACGTCAGAGCAGTGGTGGGTGGAACGATGCCCCCGGTCACTTGGACTGCGCTAAAAGCCGGCTCGGTCACCATCGGGCGCGCAGGACGCCGTCGCTGTCGGGCAGGACGGCGCACAGAAGCGGGTGGCGTTCGTCGAGGTACACGGTCAGGGCGCAGGCCGCCCGGGCGCCGGCCACCAGGGTGGCGAGCTCCGGGTACTCGGTGTCGTCGACGACCGCGTGTCTGATCGTCCCGTCCTGTGCCTCCCAGACGAACTCCGCGGATCCCTCCTCGGGCAACGTGGCGAGCACCGCGCCGACATCGGCGTTCAGGTCAGGCCAGACGGTCAGCAGCGCGCGGGGGCTGAGACCGGTACGCACCGCGTCGAGGTTCTCCGGCGTGAGGCGGTGGAAGCGTGCGGCGTTGCGGATGTAGCCCTCCTCCAGGAGCACTGCCTTCCGTGCGGCCAGCACGGTGCGCACGCGCTTCCAGAACTCCTCGTCGGCCGCCCCCACCACGTCCGGCTCCTCCAGCTCCGCCGCGCAGGGGGAGGTCGCCATCGGTTCCGGGAAGAGACCGAGTTCCCGTGTACGGGCCACGGCGTCGGCGCAGAGCCGATCGCTGCCCACATACACATACTGGTCCCACCCGACGGCTCCACGCCGAAGTGGACGAACCCGGTGACTGCGGGCTCGCGGATCTCCAGCCGATCGATGCCCGAGCCCTCCGCGAAGGCGGCGATCGCCGCGAGGTACGCGGCTTCGCCCGGCCCGTGGTCACTGACCGCCTCCTCGGCACCGGTGTAGTGGCCGTGTTCGTCACGGTCGGCGGGGTCGTACTTGGTGATCCGGTAGACGAAGGACGGCGGCACGTTGCTCCCTGCGCGGTCAAGCGGGGTGCCAGCGCAACTCCCCGGCGTGAATGGATGGTCGACGATCGCGTGGAAACGGGCTTTCCAGCGCTGGGAATCAGCTGCTGAGGTCGAACACGCCCCAGGTGGTGAACGGCCCGGCCTGGACGTAGATCCTGCTTCCTCGGCCGACAACCCGCCGCCGGCCGGGGGCAGAGCCATCGGGCAGGGCGAGCACCCCGACGTCCGTTGACTCGACGGATGTTGCGGTGATCTCTCCGTGGGCGAGCCGGTCCCGCTCCTCGCCGTAGCCGCCGTAGAAGGCAACCCGCTCCCCGTGGACGGCCACCGCTTCGGCGCCCCGTACGCGGTTCGCCCACACCCTCACGGGCCGATCGGTGCGGTCGGGGCGTATCTCGACGAGCGGGAAGTCCGTGTACGGGCACGCCCAGGCGGTGGTGCCCGACACGTTCAGGGCGTAGCAGTCGAAGAGACCGGGGATGCGGGCGTCGTCCGACGTCCAAGCGAGTCGGCCCGTGGCGCTCCAGCAGCGGATCCCCACCGGGTTCTCGTCGAAGTGCCCTACCCAGATACGGCCGGCCTCGTCCACGAGCAGGTGCTCGATGGCGTCCCCGACGGAGAAGGACGAGGTCTCACGGCCGGTCGCGTCGAAGACCTGGACCTGGTTCGCGTCCTCGTAGCGGCGGACGCGAGACGCGGCGACCACGAACCCGCCGTCGGGCAGGCGGTCCAGGTGCGGCCAGCGGGCCCGCACGGCGCTCAGCTCGGTGAGTTCGACGTTGCCGCCCGGATCGACGGAAACGACCAGCGCGTCAACGGGCCGGACATCGCCGTCGGGCCGCGGAGCGCGTTCGGCAAGCAGCCAGTGGGCGGCGCCGAAAACGTCGACGGTACTGGTCAGGACGTGGCGGTCGTGGTGCGCTTGGGGCAGGTGGGCGTAGGGAACAAGGACGGTCTTCTGCACGCGGGCTCTCCTGAGTGGGCGGTCGGTCACGGCCATCGGGTGCTGCAGTGCGGCAATCGGCGGCGCGCGATCGGCGGAGAGCGGAGCGGGGCTAGAGGGCATGGCCCTTTCTGGTCGTCATGAGGTGATCCTGGTCGACGTCCGACCTGGGGACAAGCCATTTCGGGTGTACCTGAGCGCTCCAGCTGGCACCGTTCGTCAACCGCGACTGCGGCGCGGCTTCGTGTGCCGGAGGCGCCTGTCTCCTGCCAGTCGGTGGCCTCGAGCTCAGCCCAGGTCTCCCCAGCCGGGTCCCAGGCCGACACTCGATCAGTCGGAGATGAGCTCCGTGCCAACTGAGCAGCCATCTCGCCCAAGTGGGCACCACGGAGCCTGTGAGCCGGCAGCTTGCGCGGAACAAGGTCACCACCGCGGCCGGGACCGTGGAGGTGAAGGCCCCGCGGATCGTGCCTGCGCTGGAGCAGTTCCTCGGTGGTTCGGCCGGGCTTTCGCCGGCCACGGTCACGCGGCTGACGGTCCAGTGGCAGGCCGACCACGCCGCCTTCATGCACCGCGATCTGTCGGCCATGGACTACGTGTACGTGCGGGCGGATGGCACCAAGGAGCTGATCGCGCTGGCCGACGGATCGCGAGTCGACGGAGGCGTGGGCGGGCCTGCTACGCGACTGTGCCCGCCGGGGCATGCGGCCAAGGACCAGGCCCGCAAAGCCGTCGCCGCGTTCACCCGGCGGCTGCGGACCCCTCGTCGCTCCGGTCCGTGCCGGGGCCCGCTTCGAACGCGGCCAACTCGTCGAACGCCCCGAGGCCCTCGCGGCGTGAGCAGCCTCAGCCGATCCGCAGAAGCAGGGAGGATCTCAGGCACTCGTGCGCCGTATGTGCAGGTGGCCGTCGCGGGGGAAGGAGGGCGGCGCCGCGGGCAGGATGCTGTCGAAGTCGTACCGGCTTTTCTGCGCAACCCGGCACGATGCGAGGTTGTCCACCTGGTGCAGGAGTTCGAGACGCTCCAGCCCGTCGGCTTCGAAGGTGTCGAAGGCCCAGTTGGTGAGTGCTTCCAGAGCGCGCGGTGCCACTCCCCGCCCTCGAGCGTGCGCCGCGGTCCAGTAGCCCACCTCGGCCGCCGCTTTGCCGGGGACGACTTCCTTGAGGACCACGTTGCCCACCAACTGTTCGCGAACTGAACCGGGTTGTGCCGCAAGGACGGCGAAGCCGAACCGGCCCCCCGCTGCCCAGCCCCGCTGCTGGGCCTGCACCCACCGTGCCCCGTCAGCATCGTGGTCCACGACAGAACTCGCCCACTGGCGCAATGCGGGATCCCGGCTCACCTCGACCAATGCGGGAACGTCCGCCATGCGCCAGGGGCGAAGAACGAGAGCGGGAGAGGCCGGCGTCGCGGCCACCTGAAGTACGACGGGGGCATTCACCGACCGATCGTATGCGGCGGCGTTTTCACCCGACGCCGGCCGCGTCCGTCCCATGCCGCCTTGCGACCACCCCGTCATTGCGGTGTCCGCACGCGCAGAGCCTTTACGGACCAGTCGAACACCGGCGCCAGACTCTCCGGCGGCGGCCAGCCGTTGACCACTGCGAGCAGCTGGAGGTACCGCTCCCTGCGGGGGTCGTTCACGCTCTCCAGCCGAGTCGCAAGCCGGCGGCGAAGCTCGACGTCGTCGGGACGGCCGAGGAGGTGCGCGTAGTGCGCCGTGAACGCCGCGACGATCGGATCGGCCTGGGGCGAGGCCGGGTCGATGCCGGCGGTCAGGGCCGGGCCGGCCTGGTCACGGACGAGGGCGGCGATATCGCGGCGCGGGCCCATCGTGTCGCTTCGGGCCTGCTCGGCTGCCTGGTCCTCGGCCATCCGCCGCACGACGGCGCGGAAGTCCGGATCCAGGGACATTTCGGCCAACTCCACCCATGCCTGGACCTGCTCCGCCTCCGGGTTGTCGGGCAACTCGGGGGTCATCGAGCGCATGACCCCCGCGAAGGCGGGGGCGGCGTCAAGACCGCCGAAAACGACGTCGAGGAAATCGCCGATCAGACGTCGGCGTTCGTCCTCGGAGAGCTGGGACAACCGGTGCATGAGTTCCGTCTCCTCAGGTGTGGACCCGCGCTCGGCCACCGCCGTCAGCACCGCGCGCCGCAAACGCAGGACGCGGATCTGCACCGCCAGTGCTTCGGCGTGCGCCGCGGCGACCTCGGGAAGCGAGAGCTCGCGGTCCACGACCTTGCGGATCGTGGGAAGGTCCAGTCCCAGCTCGCGCAGGGTCCGCACGAGGTCCAGGCGTGCGACGGCGTCGATGTCGTACAGGCGGTAGCCGGCCGGGCTGCGGTCCCTCGGCGCCACGATTCCGCGATCGGAGTAGAACCGAATGGTCTTGACCGTCAGACCGGTCCGCCGAGCGAGCTCGCCGATCGAGTAGAGCGTGTCGCCGTCCATGCCCCCACCTTTGCGTCTCCCCCTACTGGAGACTCAAGCCCCCTATGCCTGCCGGCAGCCAACCACTCCTCATCCACAAGTCTTGACAATTCCTCGCCCAAGGTCGATCAGGTCCGCTCCGCAGGACGATGGGCGCCGGCCGCTGATCGCGGCCCGCAGCACCCGATCGGTGAGCGGCTCGCCTCGGCCGTCCCGAATTTCCAGCGCTGCCTCCCCCAGATCCAGCGCCCGCCGGGTGCCCTTCGTCAATGCCGCCCTGAGCTGATCACTCAGCGCGAGCCCTCCGCAGGCAGGAGCCCAGCCAGCTCCGCCTCGGTCAGCGTGTAGGGCGCGCTCCCGAGCGCCTTCTCGTCTTCATGCACAGCAGCCGCCGAGATCGGGGCCGTCGAGATACCGGTCACCGGCGGCGACGAGGTGCGGCAGGGAAACCACTCGCCACGCTGCACGCATGCCGAGCGTAGCCAGACCCAGGCGGCGGTGGTTACATGGCCGTAGCGCGGCACGTCGGTGTGGTTCGCCCTAGTCACAGGTCAAGCGCATGCCCGGCAAGGTCGGTAGGAGGCAGCCATGAAGATGCTCATCAACGTCCCCGAATCCGTCGTCTCCGACGCCCTGCGCGGGATCGCCGCCGCGCATCCGGACCTGACGGTCGATGTCGAGAACCGGGTGATCGTGCGCCGGGACGCGCCGGTCGCCGACAAGGTGGGGCTGGTGTCGGGTGGCGGGTCCGGGCACGAGCCGCTGCACGGCGGGTTCGTGGGCCCGGGCATGCTCGACGCGGCCTGTCCCGGTGAGGTGTTCACCTCGCCCGTGCCCGACCAGATGGCGCGCGCGGCGGCCGCGGTGGACAGCGGCCAGGGCGTGCTGTTCATCGTGAAGAACTACACCGGTGACGTGCTCAACTTCGACATGGCCGCCGAACTGGCCGAGGACGAGGGCATCCGGGTGGCGAAGGTCCTCGTCAACGACGACGTGGCCGTCACCGACAGCCTCTACACCGCCGGGCGGCGCGGCACGGGCGCCACCCTCTTCGTCGAGAAGATCGCCGGAGCCGTCGCCGAGGAGGGCGCGCCGCTGGAGCGCGTCGAGGCCGTCGCACGCCAGGTCAACGAGTCCTCGCGCAGCTTCGGCGTGGCCCTGTCCGCCTGTACGACCCCGGCCAAGGGCAGTCCGACGTTCGACCTCCCGCCGGGCGAGCTGGAGCTGGGCGTGGGCATCCACGGCGAACCCGGCCGCGAGCGGCGCGCGATGATGACGTCCGCCGAGATCGCCGACTTCGCCGTCGACGCGATCCTCCAGGACATGTCTCCGACCGCACCGGTGCTGGCGCTGGTCAACGGCATGGGCGCGACGCCGCTGCTGGAGCTGTACGGCTTCAACGCCGAGGTGCAGCGCGTGCTCCAGGAGCGCGGGGTCGCGGTGGCCCGCACCCTGGTCGGCAACTACGTGACCTCGCTGGACATGGCAGGCTGCTCGGTGACGCTGTGCCAGGTCGACGAGGAACTGCTGCGCCTGTGGGACGCCCCGGTCCGCACGCCCGCACTGCGGTGGGGCATCTGATCGGCGCGCTGACGAAAGGACGATCCCTTGCTCGACGCGGACTTCTTCCGCCGCTGGCTGCTGGCCGCGGCCGCCTCGGTGGACCGTGAGGCGGCCCGGCTCACCGAACTCGACTCGGCGATCGGCGACGCCGACCACGGCGCCAACCTCCAGCGCGGCTTCACCGCGGTGGTCGCGGCGCTGGAGGCCGAGCCCCCGCAGACACCGGGCGCGGTGCTGGTGCTGGCCGGCCGGCAGCTGATCTCGAAGGTCGGCGGCGCGTCCGGACCGCTGTACGGCACCCTGCTGCGCCGTACGGGCAAGGCGCTCGGCGACGCGGCGGAGGTCAGCGACGAGCAGCTGTGCGAGGCGCTGGCGGCCGGCGTGGCGGCCGTCGCGGAGCTCGGCAAGGCGGTGCCCGGCGACAAGACGATGATCGACGCGCTGACGCCGGCCGTCGAGGCGCTCCCCGACGGATACGCGGCGGCACGCGAGGCGGCGGAGAAGGGCGCGCTGGACACGGTGCCGCTGCAGGCCCGCAAGGGCCGCGCCAGCTACCTCGGCGAGCGCAGCATCGGCCACCAGGACCCGGGCGCCACGTCCTCCGCGCTGCTGGTCGCCGCGCTGGCGGAGGTGGCCGGTGGCTGACGCGGGGGTCGGGATCGTACTGGTCTCGCACAGTGCCGACGTCGCGGAGTCGGTGGCCGCGATGGCCGTCGCCCTCGCGGGCGGCGGCTTCGAGCGGATCGCCGCCGCCGGGGGCACGTCCGACGGCGGGTTCGGTACGGACGCCGAGCGGATCGCGGCGGCGGCGCGCGAGGTGGACGGCGGTGCGGGCGTGGCCGTCCTCGCCGACCTGGGCAGTGCCGTGCTGACGGTGGTGGCCCTGCTGGCCGACGAGGACGAGGAACTGCCCGCGGACACCCGCCTGGTGGACGCGCCGTTCGTGGAGGGAGCCGTGGCCGCGGTGGTCACGGCGTCCGCGGGGGCGGACCTGGCGGCGGTGCTGGCCGCGGCCGGGGATGCGTACGACTACCGGAAGGCGTGAGGTCTCGGGAGCCGCCACCGCCCCCAGTACGCCGCCGCCCTCTCAGCTCCCGTACACCTCGAACTCGTAGAGCGAGTAGCCGTACGAGGTGCCGCGCGCCGTCCCCAGCATCCGCACATGGCGGCCGGATCCGGTGAGCCCGGTCAGGTCGTCCGTGCCGCCGTCGCCGACGGTCGTCGTGTACACCGTGGTCCAGGCCGCCCCGTCGGGTGAGGTCTGGATCAGATAACCCCTCCCGTACGCCGCCTCCCAGCTGAGCCTGACCCGGGTGACGGTGCGGGTGGCGCCCAGGTCCACCTGGATCCACTCGCCGTCGGTGTACGCGCTGGACCAGCGGGTGGCGTAGTCGCCGTCGACGGCGTTCAGCGCCGGGAAGGACGGCGTCTCGGTGCTGGAGGCGGTCACCGGGCGCCCGTAGGCGAGGTTGCCGGGCTGGGCGCTGGACGGCCATGCGGGGTTGCGGCCGACGGACGCGATGACCGTCTGGTACGCGGACCAGGTGGCGACGGGCTTCGGCGAGCCCCAGACCTGCTGGGCGAGCATCCGCAGCGGGTCGCGGATCCCGGCGGCGACGGTGGCCTCGGACTCGGCGCCGGGGTTGTCGCACCAGACGTGGATCTTCGAGCCCAGGTTCTTGGCGCGGTCGGCGGTGTTGAGGTTCTGGTTGCCCTGGAAGCGGTCCGGCGTCCAGGTCTCGTAGCCCCAGCGCACATCGGGCTTGGCGCCGCCGAGGACGTAGTAGGTCGGGTCCCAGCTCTCGTTGGAGATGAGGTGGCCGTTGTTGACGTGGGTCTGCGGCGAGAGCCCGTAGTCGTACCAGAACTCGATCACCACGCTGGGGTCCACGGTGACCGCGCTGCCGCCCCCGATGCCGTCGTTCCAGGCGCGCAGGGTCTTGCCGGCGCCGCGCACGATGCCGTTGGCCCAGTTGATGAAGCCGAGGTAGGTGTCCTTGGCGTTGGCGGTGGCGCCGTAGTGGGCGGTGGCGTAGGTCTGCAGTTGCGGGTAGGCGCTGTAGTTGGTGACGTACTCGTCGGCGCCGATGTGGAAGTACTTGCCGGGGAAGAGCGGGAGGTACTCCTCGATGATGTCGCGGATCAGGGTGTACGAGTCGTCCTTCGCGAGGTCGATGTAGCCGTTGTTCACCTGGCCGGTGTTGCTGACCAGCTTCAGGTCCGGGTGCGCCGCCAGGATGGTGTCCATATGGCCGGGGGCGTCGAACTCCGGGATCACGGTGATCTTGTACTGGGCGGCGAGCGCGATGAGGTCGGTGACCTCCTGCCGGGTGAGGTGCTGGGCCGAGACGTACTCGGGGTGGCGGGTGCTCTCGATCCGGAAGCCCAGGTTGTCGGACAGGTGCAGGTGGAGGGTGTTGAGCTTCAGATAGGCGAGCTCCTTGACGTGGTCGCGGAGCCAGCCGGGGGTGAAGTACTTGCGGCCGTTGTCGACCATCAGCCCGCGCTCGGGCTTCAGCGGCCAGTCGCGTGCGGTGCCGCGCGGGACGCTCGGGCCCTGGTGCAGGAGCTGCAGGATCGTGCGGGTGCCGTAGAAGGCGCCGGCGTCGGCGCGGGCGGTGATCGTGACGCGGTCCGTGACGGACAGCGCGTAGCCCTCGGTGCCGAGCTGCGCGTCGGTGGATCCGAGGGTCAGATGGATGTCGCCCGTGCGGACGTCCGCGGCGGTGCCGGTGGTCTGCGCGGGGGTGGCGCCCGTGAGGTCGGTGAGGTCGTCGGCGAAGGTCTGGCTGGTGCCGGCCAGCTCGGCGGCGTAGGCCGTGTCGCGGACGATGCGGGTGCCGGCCGTGTAGGTGTACGCGCCCTTGCCGCCGGTCCACTCCTGGAGGGCGGGGATGGTCTGCGGCTTGGCGTTGGCGGGGCGGGCGGCGGTGGCGTGGGTGGTGAGGGCGGCGCCGGTGGTCAGGACCAGTAACAGGGTGAGGAGCAGTCGGATGACGGTTCTGCGACGGGTCATGGTGCCTCCGTATCGAGGGAGCATCGATTGAAGTGAACATGTCGCAGAGGTCTAGACATGTCAAGAGTTGCGCGAAACGGCGGCACTTGAAGCACTTGTGATCACCGGGACCTTGCGGCGGGACACCACCCGGTGATGGAGTCCTCGCAGGACCCGCACCCGACGCAGGGGGTCAGCCCGCATGCCCGACGGCGCCAACGCCCGCCCGTCCGTCATCCCCGCCCTGCGGGAGTGGACGGGTGGGACCGGCATGTTCCGTGTGACCCCGGCCTCGCGGGTGGTGGTCGGCGGGCCAGCCGCGGAACGGCTCGTGCGGCTCGCCCGGGAACTGGTCCGCGAACTCACGGAGGTGGCGGGGGTACAGCTGGGCGATCCCGTGGCCGCGGGCACACCCGCAGCTCCCGCCGGTCCTGCGCACGGCTGTGTCCACCTGCGGCTCGACCCAGGCGCCTCCCATCCCCGAGGCGGCGACCTCTACGCCCGCGAGGGCTACACCCTCGAGGTCACCGGGACGGCCGTCACCATCACCGCCCCCACCTACAGCGGCGTCTACTACGGCACCCGCACCCTGCTCCAGCTGCTGCTGCAGAGTCCCGAGCTGCCGCAGGGCACGGCGCGCGACTGGCCCGCGTACCGCCTGCGGGGCTTCATGCTCGACGTGGGCCGGCGCTTCTTCACCCCCGGCTTCGTCCGCGACTACCTGCGCCTGATGGGCTGGTTCAAGCTCAACGACCTGCAGCTGCACCTCAACGACAACGAGATCAAGCCCCCGGACGGCGACTGGTCGCGGGCGTACGACGCCTTCCGGCTGCGCAGCGACGCGCCCGGGTGGGCGGGGCTCGCCGCGCCGGACGGCTCGTACGACCGGGCCGACTGGGACGGCTTCGAGGACACGGCGGCGCTGCACGCCGTGCAGCTCACGCCGGAGATCGACGCCCCGGCGCACGCACGCTCGTTCGTACGGGTACGGCCCGGCATCGGCCTGGGCGGCGCGAACACGGACCACCTCGACCTGGGCAACCCGCAGACCCTGGCCTTCGTCAGGAGCGTCCTGGACGAGTTCACGCCGTGGTTCCGCGGCCCGGAGGTCCACTACGGCGCCGACGAGTACACCGGCCCCGAGGCCCACTACCGCACGTACTTCAACGAGACCGCCGCCCATCTGCGCCGCCTCGGCAAGCACCCGCGCGCCTGGGGCAGCCTCAGCAGGATGACGGACGACCCGGCGGGCTACGACCGGGACGTCACCGTCCACAGCTGGAACAACGGCTGGTACGGCCCGCACGCCGCGAAGGCGGACGGCTACGAGATCGTCAACACCAACGACGACCTGCTGTACGTGGTGCCGTTCGCGGACTACTACCACGGCCAGGGCCTCGACACGCGTGCCCTGTACGACACATGGGAGCCGCACGTCTTCCCGGACGGGCAGAGCCTCGAGCCGGGCGACCCGCAGCTGCGCGGGGCGATGTTCGCGGTGTGGAACGACCTGGTCCGCACCCCGTACACGGAGCAGGACGTCCACGCCCTGATCGGGCCCGCCTTCGGGGTCCTGGCCCAGAAGATGTGGGGCAGCACGGCCGCCACGCCCTCGTACGACGGCTTCACCGCGCTGCGGAAGCGGATCGGGACAGGGCCTGGCCTGACGACGGTGGCTCCGCTGGGTTAGCGCCCGCCCCGCACGGGAGGAGGGAGGGGAAGCCGTCGCCCACGGCTCCCCCTCCCCCGGGCGGCTGTCCGGCTCCCACGGAGCAGCCGCCGGCTCGCAGCCGCGGGCGACCGGTTCACCGCACCCGCAGTTCGCACCCCATCCGCCGGTCGTGTCCCACCACCCGCGTCTCGCCGGTCAGCCAGAGCCGGACCCGGTGCCGTATCTCCCCGCTGGACGGGCCGAGCCGCAGCTCGATCTCCCCCGGCTCCACGATCCGCCGCCCGTCCGGCCCGGTGTACGCGGCCAGGTCGGCCGGGAACGTCACGTGCACCTCCGCCGAGGCGCCCGCGTCCAGGGGCACCCGCGTGTAGCCGACCAGCCGGACCTCGGGACGCGCGACCTGGCCGACCGGGTCGTGCAGATACATCTGGACGACCTCCGTACCGGGACGGCCGCCCGTGTTGCGGACCGTGAACTTGATCGTCGTCTCACCGTCGGTGGGGATCTCCTCGGCGTCCCCCTGCGGTTCGTCCCACCCGAACTCCGTGTACGTGAGGCCGTGTCCGAACGGGAACAGCGGCCGCGGGTCCAGGCTGCTGGCCTCGCTGTGCCCGCCGAGCGGCGGCGCCAGATACGACGACGGCTGCCCGCCGGGGATCCGCGGTACGCCGACGGGCAGCCGCCCCGACGGCTCCACCCGCCCGGACAGCACACCGGCGACGGCCGGCCCGCCCTCCTGACCGGGGAAGAACGCCTGCACCATGGCCGCGGCCCGGCTCTCCCAGCGGCCCAGCGCGTACGGACGTCCGCTGAGGACCACCAGCACCGTCGGGGTGCCGGTGGCCAGCACCTCGTCCACCAGACGGGCCTGGCCGCGCGGGAGTTCCAGGTCCGCCGCGTCGCAGCCCTCGCCCGAGGTGCCGCGGCCGAAGAGCCCCGACCAGTCCCCGACCGCCAGCACACACACGTCGGCCTGCTCCGGGTCGTCGACGAAGACCGCGCCGGGGAGTTCCGCGCGCAGCGCGGCGGCGAGCGTGGGCACCTCGATGCCCATGGGCAGTTCGGGGTGCTCGATGCCGACGTGCCGGGGGAAGCTGTAGCAGCCGAGCATGGCGGCCGGATCGTCGGCGAGCGGTCCGGCGACCGCGATCCGCACGCCGGGAGCCAGCGGCAGGACACCCCGGTCGTTGGCGAGGAGGACGACGGACTCCTGGGCGAGGCGGGCCGCGAGGTCCCGCAGGCGCGGCGGGTCGAGGTCGACGGACCCGGGCGGTTCCGGCTCCCCGCCGGGGTCGAGCATCCCCAGCGCGCACTTCTGGGTCAGCACGCGCAGCGCCGCCCGGTCCAGCAGCTCACGGGGCGGGGTGGCGGACGGGAAGCAGCGCCCCGCCGGGAGTTCCACGTCCACGCCCGAGGCCAGGGCCAGTTCGGCGGCGTCGGCCTCGGTGGCCGCGACCCGGTGGGCGGAGTGCAGGAACGTGACGCCGAAGTAGTCCGAGACGACGGTGCCGGTGAAGCCCCACTCCTCGCGCAGCAGTCCGATCAGCAGCCCGGGATGGGCGTGTGCGGGCAGCCCGTCGATGTCGTTGTACGCGGGCATCACCGAGCGGGCGCCCCCGTCCCGTACCGCCATCTCGAACGGCGGCAGGATCACGTCGGCCAGCTCGCGCGGGCCGAGCGGCGCGGGCGCGTGGTTGCGGCCGCCGCGCGAGGCGGAGTAGCCGGCGAAGTGCTTGAGCGTGGCGATGATCCCGGCGGACTCCAGGCCCCGGACGTACGCGGTGCCGATGGTGGCCACCAGATACGGGTCCTCGCCGATGGACTCCTCCGTACGGCCCCAGCGCGGATCGCGGACGACGTCGAGCACGGGCGACAGCCCCTGGTGGATGCCGACGGCCCGCATCGACGCCCCGATCGCCTGCGCGGCCTCCGCGACCAGCGCCGGGTCGAAGGCGGCGCCCCAGGCCAGCGGGGTGGGGAAGGCGGTGGCCTGCCAGGTGGTGAACCCGGTCAGGCACTCCTCGTGCGCGATGGCGGGCAGGCCGAACCGGTTGGAGGTACGGATGTGCCACTGCAGCTGCGCGAGCCGGGCGGCGCCCTCGGCCGGCTCCACCGGGGCGGTGCCGAACGGGCGGGTGAGCTGTCCGAGGCCGTGCGGCAGCAGGTCCTCCAGCGTGGCCTGCTCCGTCATCCGCTGCTGCATCGGCGCCACGTCGCTGCCGTCGGTGGGGGCGTCGATCCAGACGCCGACCAGCTGGGCGGCCTTCTCCTCGTCGGTCATCCGGGCGAGCAGGTCGGCCGCCCGTACGTCGTCGGGCAGTGCGGTGTCCTGCCAGGGCTGGACCATGGAACTCCTCAGGTTCGTACGTAAGGAAGGGCGGCGCATGCTGCTGCGGGGGTGTGCCGGGCGGCGGCCGCCGGTCACCCCTTGGTCGCGCCGAGCGTGATGCCGCCGATCAGCTGTCGCTCCGCGACGGCGTAGAAGCCCAGCGCGGGCACCATGGCCAGGACGAGATAGGCGAAGATGCGGGCCGTGTCGGCGGAGTGCTCACCCTGGAACTGCTGCACGCCGAGCGGGATCGTCCACCAGGTCTGGTCGCTGAACACCAGCAGCGGCAGCAGGAAGTTGTTCCAGCTGCCCACGATCGCCAGGACCGACACCGTGCCCAGCGCGGGGCGCGCCATCGGCAGCAGGATCCGCCAGAAGAAGCCCGCCGGCCCGCAGCCGTCGAGGGTGGCGGCCTCCTCCAGCTCGGCGGGGATGGCGCGGAAGAACCCGCGCAGGATCACGATCGTCACCGGCAGGCCGAACGCGGCCTGCGGCAGGATCACGCCCCACGGATTGTCCAGCAGCCCCATCGTGCGCAGCATGATGAACAGCGGCACGATCGCCGCCGCGAACGGGAACATCAGCCCCATCGCGAACAGCGTGAACACCAGCTCCCGCCCCCGGAAGGCGAACCGCGCCAGCGGATACGCCGCCAACGCGGCCGCGGCCACCGTCAGCACGGTCGTCCCCACCGCGATCAGCAGACTGGAGCCGAAGGACCGCCAGAAGCCGTTCGAGGTGAGGATGTCGGTGTAGTTCTCCAGCACCCAGGGCGAGGGCAGGCCGAAGGTGCTGGCGGAGATCTGGTCGGTGGACTTGAAGCCGGAGATCGCGGCGTACAGCAGCGGGGTCACCATGAGCGCGCCGACCAGCAGCACGATCACGTACAGCGGCAGGGAGCGGACTCTGCGGCGGCGCACCGCCCGGGCCCTGGCCGAGGCCTGCGCCACCTCGATCGCGGCCGTCATCGGTTGCCTCCCATGGTGGTGAGGGCGCCCTCGGTGTCGCGGCGCATCACGAAGCGCTGGTAGCCCAGCGCGAAGACCAGGCTGATCGCGAACATCGCGATGCTGATGGCGCTGGCGTAGCCGATCTCGTAGCGCTTGAAGCCGTACTGGAAGAGGGTGACGGCCATCGTCTCCGAGGCGTGGTCGGGGCCGCCCTGGGTGGTCACCCAGACCAGGTCGAAGAGCTGGATGGCGCCGATCACGGAGAGGAAGACCGAGATGCGGATGGTGGGGCCGAGCAGCGGCAGGGTGATGTGCCGGAACCGCTGCCAGGGACCGGCGCCGTCGATCCGCGCCGCCTCGTGGAGCTCGGCGGGGATGTTCTGCAGTCCGGCCAGGTAGAGCATCATGTGGAAGCCGAAGTACTTCCACGTCATCACGAGGAACAGGGTGGCCAGCACGGTGTCCTGGTCGGCGAACCACAGCCCGCCGAGCCCGTCCAGGCCCACCGCGCCCAGCGTCTTGTCGGCGAGCCCCTCGTCCGGGGCGAACAGCATGCTGAACAGCACGCCGGTGATCACCTCGGAGAGGACGTACGGCGCGAAGAACAGCATCCGGTACACCGCCCGGCCGCGCAGCCGCTGCATCAGCAGCACGGCCATGGCGAGGGCGAACGGCAGCTGGACGACCACCGAGAAGGCCACCATCAGCAGGCCGCGCCACAGGTCGCCGAGGAAGACGGGGTCGTCCAGCAGCCGGGTGTAGTTGCCGGCGCCCACGTAGTCCTCGGGCGAGCCGAAGCCGCCCCAGTCGAAGAGGCTGACGTACGCGGCGTACATGATCGGGCCGAGCACCAGCAGCCCGAACAGCACCAGCGCGGGCACGGTGAAGGCGACGGCGGTGAACCACTCGCGCACCCGCCGTGCCCGCGGGCGCCCGCCGGCCCGGCCGTTCGGGGAGGCCGGGACCGAGGCCGGCGTGGCCGGGTGCGTGCCGTCGACGACGGCGGATATCCCCTTCATCTACTGGCTCTTGAAGACCTGGGTGATGGACTTCGTCACGTCGCCCGGCGACTTCGAGCCGGCGATGAGCGCGGCGACGCTGTCGTTGACCTCCTGGCCGACGGCCGGCGGGTAGTCCTGGTCGAGGTAGAGCTGGAAGCCGGTGGAGCCGTTCAGGGCGTCCGAGACCAGCTTGAGGTTCGGGTCGCTGAGCGCGTCCGCGGCCGCCGTGACGACGGGGATCAGCCCGGTCTCCTTGACGAGCTTGCGGTGGAACTCCGCCTCCGAGAAGAACTTCACGAACTCCAGGGCCTCCTTGGGGGCGCCCTTGCGGATCGCGTGGCCGCCTCCGCCGCCGAACACCTCGGTGAGCGCGCCCTTGCCGCCGTCGACCGAGGGGAACTGGAAGAACCCGAGGTCCGCCCCGAGGCCCTTGCCCTGGTCGGCCTCGACGCTCGGCGCCCACTGGCCCATCAGCTCCATGGCGGCCTTGGCGTTGCCGACGGCCGCGGCCTGGCCGGTGGGGGTGGAGTAGGCGGCGCCGAGGAAGCCCTTCTGGAAGGGCTCCAGGTCCACCAGTTCCTTCAGGTGCTCGCCGGCCTTGACGAAGTCGTCGCCGGTGAAGTCCTTGGCCTCGGCGGCCTGGCGCATCGCGTCCAGCCCGGCGACGCGCATCGCCAGGTAGGACCAGTAGTACATGCCGGGCCACTTCTCCTTGCCGGCCAGGGCGATGGGGGTGATCCCGGCATCCTTGAGCGCCTTGACCGCGTCGAGGTAGTCGGCCCAGGTGGTGGGCGGGGCGGTGATGCCGGCCTGCGCGAAGAGCTTCTTGTTGTACCAGAAGCCGACGGCGCCGATGTCGAACGGGACGCCGTAGGTCTTGCCGTCGATCTCGTACGGCTTCTTCGCCGCCGCCATCATGCCGCCGGTGACGTCGGCGGCGGACTCGGTGAGGTCCTCCACCAGGCCCGCCTGGACCTGCTGGCCGAGGACGCCGCCGCCCCAGGTGTGGAAGATGTCCGGAAGCTTTCCGGAGCTGATCAGGGCCGTCATCTTGGCCTTGTACGCGTCGTTCTCCAGCACGACGGGCTTGATCCTCACGTTCGGGTTCTTCGCCTCGAACTCCTTGGCCCGGGCGGCCCAGATGCCCTTGCCGGGCTCACCGGTGGTGATGTTCCACCACTCGATCACGGTTCTGCCGGAGCTGTCCTTGCCTCCGGAGTCGCTGGAGCAGGCGGTGAGCGCGGTGGCTCCCAGACCGGCCGCCGAGGTGGCGGCCAGGAACCCGCGGCGGGAGAGCCCACCGCGGGCGGACGAAGCGGTGTGGGGCACTGGCCGGGCAGCTGGCTCGAAGGGTCGCATCGCACACCTTCCGGAAGGGTTCCGAAACTTCTCGGTTGATGCGCACGGAAATTACGGGCGTGGAACGCCGGTGTCAACGCTCGTCACAGAAATGGGGGTTGGGTTTTCGCGGGAGGGCCGGGCGACGGGTGCGCAGCCCGCCGGCGCGGGCATGCCGAACCCCGGCCGGGGCGGCGGCCCGCCGGGGCCGGGGCTCGGTCGGGCGTCAGTCCCGCGGACCCGTGCTCGCCCGGATCACCAGCTCCGTCGCCAGCTCCACCCGCGGCGACGCGGGCTCCACCCCCTGCGCCAGGCCCAGCACGGTCCGTACGGCCAGCTTGCCCATCTCCGACAGCGGCTGGCGGACCGTCGTCAACGGCGGCGCGCACCAGCGGACCTCGGGGAGGTCGTCGAAGCCGACCACGCTCAGATCCTCGGGCACCCGCAGCCCGCGCCGGCGCAGGGCCTCGATGGCGCCCAGGGCCATCTGGTCGCTGGACGCGAACAGGGCGGTGGGCGGATCCGCCCGGTCCAGCAGGGTGTTGCAGCCCGTGAAGCCGGACTCGTGGTAGAAGTCGCCCTGCACGATCAGCTCGTCGTCGACCGGCATCCCGGCCCCCTCCAGCGCCGCCCGGTAGCCGTCGAGGCGGGCGCGCGAGCACAGCAGCCGCGGCGGGCCCGCGATGAACCCGATACGCCGGTGGCCGAGCCCCAGCAGATGCTCGGTGGCGGACATGCCCCCGGCCCAGTTCGTCGCCCCGACGGTGGGCGCGTCCAGCGCGGGTGCCCCGGCGGGGTCGACCACGACGAGGGGGACGCCGAGGCGGCGCAACTCCTCGTGCAGGGTGGGTTCGAGGACCGAGGTGACGAGGATGACGCCGTCGGAGGCGCGCGCGCGGAGGTTGGTCATCCACTGCCGGGCGGAGCCGGCCCGGTCGTGGATCGCGGAGACCACCGTGCCGACGCCGGCCGCGTGCGCGACGTCCTCGACGCCGCGGATGATCTCGACGGCCCAGGGGCTGTCCAGATCGTTGAAGACCAGGTCGACCAGTGCCGCCCGGTCCCCGGGCGCGGTGGAGCGGCGCCGGTAGCCGTGCCGGTGGAGCAGGTCCTCGACGCGGGCGCGGGTGGTGGGCGAGACGTCGGAACGCCCGTTGACGACACGGGAGACGGTCGGCACGGAGACCCCGGCCTCCCGGGCGATCTCCGTGATCGTCACCCTGGGTGTGCCGTTGTCGGCCTCGTTGCCCTTGACTTGGTCCCTGGCCACCGGTGCCACCTCCGTCAACGCTCCGCACCCTCTGAAGGCCCGCCGAGGGTGCGTCAACCCTACCGGAAGTGTCACGCAAATTTTCGGTACCGGTCGTGATACGTGATCAGGCCGGCGCCTGCAGCGCGGGGAGCACCTTGTCGGCGAACAGCCGCAGACTCTCCCAGGCACCCTCCACGGGCAGTCCGCCGCACATCGGGTGGAGCACGAATGTCGCCCCCGCGCCCTCGGCCACGCACTCCTCGGGGGTGAGGCAGGCGTACACGCCCTCCGCGCGCAGCTCGCCCGCCGTGCTGCCCGCCGTGAGGACCGCCGACGTCTGGCCCTCCTCGTACCAGGAGGCGTACGTCCGCGCCTCGTGCAGGAAGTGCCGCCCGTACAGCGCCCAGGCCCGCTCGGGGTCCTCGGTGCAGTGCACGAGCCGGGTCCGCTCCGGCGGCAGCAGCGCGAAGCCGCCCTTCAGTCCGGCCGCGGCGGCCAGCTCCCGGTAGTACGCGACGAGTTCCGGCTTGTACGCCGCCGAGAAGAACGGCAGCCCGAGCCGTACGGCCCGGCGCACTGCGACCCGCGACGAGCCGCCGACCAGCAGTGGCGGATGCGGCCGGGTGAGCGGCGGCGGGGTGACGCGCACCCGCGTCCCGCGGTAGTCGAACGGCTCCCCGGTCCAGGCCGCGAGCAGGGTCTCGAGCACCTCGTCCTGCAGCCGCCCGCGCTCCTTCCACTCGCGCCCGAACGCCGCGTACTCCTGCGGCCGGTAGCCGAGTCCCGCGACCAGGCTGAGCCGTCCCGGCCGGCCGCCGAGGTGGTCGGCGACGGCCGCCTCCTCGGCCAGGCGCAGCGGGTCGTACAGCGGGGTGAGCGCGGCGGAGACCATGACGTTGATCCGCCGCGTCGCGGCCAGCAGCGCCGCCGCCGTGACCAGCGGGGCGGGGCTCCAGCCGTCGTCGGCGCCGTGGTGCTCCTCCAGGGTGATCATGTTGAAGCCGCGCTCCTCGGCGAAGGCGGCCATCTCCACGGTGGCCCGGTAGCGCGCGGAGACCTCGGCCGGATCGAGGCCCGGCGTGGCCTGGTTGAAGCGGATCACGGTGACGGGCATGCGCGCACCTCTCGGCCAGAGCTGACGACTCGTCAGATACGGCTACCACCCGCGCCCCGAGACGGCAAGGGGCGCAGCGGGTCTTCCCCCGCGCGGCATCCGGAGTGACCATGAGGGGACCGGCCGCGACGACGGGGGTTACGTGTGAGAGTGGCGCTGCTCAGCCGCGAGTACCCGCCGGACGTCTACGGCGGAGCCGGGGTCCATGTCGAGTTCCTGGCCCGGGAGTTGCGGCCGCTGCTCGAGCAGCTCACCGTGCACGCCTGGGGCGAGGGCTCGGCGGACGGTGTGCGGCGCCACGGCGCGTGGCCGCACCTGGCGGACGCCAACGACGCCCTGCGCACCTTCTCCGTCGACCTGTCGATGACCGCCGCCGTCGCGGGCTGCGATCTGGTCCACTCGCACACCTGGTACGCCAATCTGGCCGGCCATCTGGCCAAGCTGCTCTACGGCGTTCCGCACGTCCTTACCTCGCACTCGCTGGAGCCGCTGCGCCCCTGGAAGGCGGAGCAGCTGGGCGGCGGCTACGCCCTGTCCGGCTGGGCGGAGCGTACGGCGATCGAGGCCGCGGACGCCGTGATCGCGGTGTCCGGCGCGATGCGCGAGGACATCCTGCGCTGCTATCCGGCGCTGGATCCGGACCGGGTCCGGGTGGTGCACAACGGGATCGACACCGCGCTCTACCGCCCCGACCCCGCGACCGACGTCGTACGCCGCGTGGGCCTGGACCCCGGCCGCCCGTACGCGGTGTACGTCGGCCGCATCACCCGGCAGAAGGGCGTGCCCCATCTGCTGCGCGCGGCGCGGCTGCTGCCGCCGGACGCGCAGCTGCTGCTGTGCGCGGGCGCGCCGGACACCCCGGAGATCGACGCGGAGTTCCGGGCGCTCTTCGCCGAGCTGCGGTCGGTGCGCGACGGGGTCGTGTGGCTGCCGGAGATGCTGCCGCGCGCGGAGGTGGTCCAGCTGCTCACGCATGCCCGGGTGTTCGTGTGCCCGTCGGTGTACGAGCCGCTGGGCATCGTGAACCTGGAGGCGATGGCGTGCGGCACCGCCGTCGTGGCCTCGGCGGTGGGCGGCATCCCCGAGGTCGTCGACGACGGGCGCACGGGACTGCTCGTGCCGTACGACCCGGCCCGCGCGGACGCCTTCGAGCAGGGCGTCGCCGAAGCCCTCGGCCGGCTGCTGGCGGACCCCGGCGAGGCCGGGCGGATGGGCGCGGCCGGACGGGAGCGGGCGGTACGGGAGTTCGGCTGGGACGCGGTGGCCCGGCGGACGGCGGCCGTGTACGGGGAACTGGTCAAGACGTCCTAGAGGGGGCAGCGATGCGCGGTGGACCTTCGGTGCTGGGGATCGTGCTGGCGGGCGGCGAGGGCAAACGCCTGATGCCGCTGACGGCGGACCGGGCCAAACCCGCGGTGACGTTCGGCGGCACCTACCGGCTGGTCGACTTCGTGCTGTCCAACCTCGTGAACGGCGACATCCTGCGGATATGCGTCCTCACCCAGTACAAGTCGCACTCCCTGGACCGGCACGTCACCACCACCTGGCGGATGTCGAGCCTGCTCGGCAACTACGTCACCCCGGTCCCCGCCCAGCAGCGCCTGGGCCCGCGCTGGTACCTGGGCAGCGCGGACGCGATCCTGCAGTCCCTGAACCTCGTCCAGGACGAACAGCCCGACTACATCGCGGTCTTCGGCGCCGACCACGTCTACCGGATGGACCCGCGCCAGATGCTGCGCCAGCACATCGACTCGGGCGCGGGCGTGACGGTCGCCGGCATCCGGGTGCCGCGCACGGAGGCGTCGGGGTTCGGGGTCATCATGCCGGGCGGGGACGGCAGCCAGGTGGACAGCTTCCTGGAGAAGCCCGCCAACCCGCCGGGCCTGCCCGGGGACCCGGACCGCGTGTTCGCCTCCATGGGCAACTACATGTTCACCACGAAGGCGCTCATCGACGCCCTCCAGCAGGACGCCGACGACCCGCACTCGGTGCACGACATGGGCGGCTCGATCCTGCCCGCGCTCACCGAGAAGGGCCAGGCCCAGCTGTACGACTTCGGCGGCAACCGGGTGCCCGGCGAGCCGGTCCGCGAGCAGGGCTACTGGCGGGACGTGGGCACGCTGGACTCGTACTACGAGGCGCACATGGACCTGATCTCCGATCCGCCGGTGTTCAGCCTGGACAACCGCCAGTGGCCCATCTACACCCACCCCGGCCAGCTGCCGCCGGCGCGGTTCTGCGCGGGCGGCATCGCGAGCGAGTCGATCGTCAGCCCCGGCTGCGTGATCCGCGGCCAGGTCACCCGCTCGGTCCTCTCCCCCGGCGTGGTCGTCTCGCCGGGCGCGGTGGTGCAGGGGGCGGTGCTGCACGACAACGTGCGGGTGGGCCGGGGTGCGGTGGTACGGGGGGCGGTGCTGGACAAGAACGTCGAGGTCCCGGCGGGCGCGACGATCGGCGTCAACGGCGACCGGGACAAGGAGCTGTACACGGTCTCCCCGGGCGGTGTGATCTCGCTGGGAAAGGGGCGGCGGGTGCTGTGAGGTCTCCTGCCCTCAGGCGGACGGCAGCGCGATCGCCGAGACGTACGGACAGGGCAGCACGACGCCGCCGCCGCTGAGAACGGCGGGGCGGTGGCTGATCCCGGCGTTCTCCCAGGTCCAGCACGGCTTTCCGGTCCTGGCGTCGTACGCCTGCAGGAACGGCGGCCGCTTCGTACGCCCCAGCCTGACGGTGCCGCCGTCGGCCGCCTTGACGACGAGCAGGCCGCCCTGGACCCCGACGATGTCGGTACGGCAGGAGCGGCTGTTGTGGTTGGCGACCGTGCGGTCCCACAGCAGGCGGCCGGTGGCCGCGTCCAGGGCGTAGAGCCGGTCGCCCTTGGCGGACGGGTTGCCGGCCGTGGCGTACAGCCGTCCGTCCGTGATGTGCGGCAGTCCGGTGCCCGGCGGACCGAGCACCTCGTACCGCCAGGCGCCGACGCCGGTCTCGGCGTCCAGGGCGAGCACGGACGTGCCGTCCCGGAGATGGAGCAGGGAGGTCGCGGCGGTGCCCTCGGGTACGAGGTCGCGCGAGCGCGACCAGCAGGGCCGTCCGGTGGCCAGGTCCAGGCAGCGGATCTCGGGTCCGTCGACGACGGCGATCCGCCCGTGACCGGCCGCGGCGTGGCGTGGGCCGGCGACCGTGGACCGGGCCGTCCACGCCACGCGGCCGGTGTCGCGGTGCAGCGCGGTCATGAAGTCCCTGCCGTACAGGACGACGAAGTCGCCGTGTACGAGGAAGGGGTTGCCCGCCTCGTCGCGCACCGCGTCCGGCAGATCGGTCCACCAGCGCACCCGGCCGTCGCGTACGTCGCGCGCCACGACCCGTACGCCCGGTGCGCCGACACCGCCGACGGCGACGCAGAACAGGTCGGCGGCCACCGCACCGCGCAGCGTACGGCCGGCCGCCTTGGGGCGGGCGTAGACGCCGTTGTCGCCCTCGGCGGACCACAGGAAGCGTCCCGTGGCGGCCGAGAGCGCGCCGGCGGTGTCCTCGGCGGTCCACAGCACGACGTCGGCGGTGGCGGCGGCATCGGTCACGGACGCGCGGTCCGAGCGCCAGAGCTCGGTGCCGGGCGGGCGGCGACTGTCCGGCCGGTGTGCTGGTGCGGCCACCACGGTCGGCGCGCTGTGGCGCGGGGGCGGGGTGGCGCCGCGCGGGGCCAGGGCTTCCGGGAGCGGTTCGGCCGAGGGGGGCAGCAGCTTGCCCGCGACGGAGGCCAGGTGGGACGCGCGGTCGACGGGGTCCGCACCGGGGGTGCTGTCGAGCTGCTCCCGCGCGGTCTGCGGGGTGACGGTGTTCCTGCCGACCGCCTCGATGTGTTGCCGTGCCCGGTCCAGCCGTAGCCGCAGCGAGTCCAGTCTCTGGTCCCCCAGGCGCTCCCCGGGTTCGCTGCCGAGGATCCGGTCCACCGTGTTCTGCGCTCGCGCCGCCTCGACCAGGGCGGAGCGCTCGGAGGCCGCCGCGGCTGTCTCGCGCAGCTCCGCGATCCTGTCCCGGACGGCCAGCTCCAGGTAGCGTTCGGCGCGCTCCAGCAGCTCCCCGGACTCCTCGGGGCGCGTGCCCGCCCACGCGACCGCCAGTTCGCACACGGCCTCCACACGGTCGCCCGGCTCGCCCAGCCGTTCCACCGAGCGCAGGGCGTCCTCGGTGTTCTCCGCCGCGGCGGCGACCCTTGCGCGGATGCTGACGTCCGCCGTCCTCCTCCAGAAGGCACGCTTGATCAGCCGCCGGTAGGCCTCGGCCCGCGGTTCGTCGCTGCCCGCCACCGCCGCGGCCGCGGCCGCGTAGATCTCGCCCCGGAAGTCGTTGTTGGGGTGGTCGGGCAACCGAGGGGCGAGTGCGGCGGCCCGCTCGTGATCCGCGAAGGCCAAGGCCCGCAGGATGTGGTTGAAGAGGAGGTCGCGGTCCGTCCCGGTGAGGGTGAACGTGCTCTGCAACGCCTCGTTGAGCAAGCGGGCGGCGTGCACGGGTGCCCACCGGTCCGGCATCTGCTGGATCAGGGACAGCGAGTCGCCGAACAGCCTCCGGTCACGCCGCGCCAGCTCCCGCATCAGCCGTTCCGCGGCCCCGAGTACCCGCTCGCTGAGGGAAACGTCGACGTGTGCCGCGATCCGGGCCAACTCCAGGTACACCGCCACGACCCGGTGATCGTGCAGTGGCAGCGCGTCCCCCAGCTCCCGCTCGGCCTTGTCCACCAGCCGAACAATGAGCTCCCGGTTCTCCTCCGCCGTGGCGGGCTCGGGCGTACGCACCCGGGGGACGACCGGCGCCCCGCCGAGCTCCCGGAGCGCCACCGCCACCGCATCGGCCGACTCCGGCCGCCCCCGCGGGTCCTTCGCCAGCAGCCGTCCGACCAGGCGGTCGAGCGCCGCCGGGGCGTCCGGGCGGCGCTCGCGCAGCCGGGGCGGGGCGTCCTCCACATGCCGCCGCATCACGGCCAGCGGATGCGCGTCGTTGCCGAACGGCGGGGAGCCGGTGAGCAGTTCGAACACCACGCAGCCCAGCGCGTACAGGTCGCAGCGCGCGTCCACCGGCTCGCCGCGCCACTGCTCGGGGGCCATGTAGGGCGGGGTACCGATCATCCAGCCCGTCGCCGTCAGCGCGGTGGAGAGGTCCCCCGCGCGGGCGATGCCGAAGTCGCACACCTTGAGCCGGCCGTCGGCCAGCAGGAAGAGGTTGGCGGGCTTGAGATCCCGGTGCACCACCTGCCCGGCGTGCGCCGCCGCCAGCGCCTCGGCCGCCTGGGCGGCCAGCGTCACCGCCTCCGGCACCGGCAGTCCACCGGGCGAGCGGGCGAGCAACGCGGCCAGATCGGAGCCGTGGAGCAGCTCCATGACGAGGAAGAGCCGGTCGTCGTGCCGGCCGACGTCGTGGACGACGGTGATCCCCGGATGCTGCAGCCGCGCCCCGATCAGTGCCTCGCGCCGGAACCGGGCCACGGTCTCGTCCTCCGCGGGCGCGTCGGGGAGGAGCTTGACGGCCACGTCCCGGTCCAGGGAGGCGTCGAAACCCCGCCACACCTCGCCCATACCGCCGCGGCCCAGCCGCGCGTCGAGCCGGTACCTCCCCGCCAGCCACTCCCCCGCCTGCACGCGCTCCCCCTCGTACGGTGACAGCAGAGGTCATTGTGACGCGCCGGGGAGACCCACGGCACCCGCGCCACCGCCCCGCGCGGGGTTCCGCCGCCGAGCTGGCAGACTGCGGCCCCGAAGTCCCCGGCCTGCCGGCCGGTCCCGACCGGAAGGGTGCCGCCGCGCTGCCGCGGTCAGCCTTCCCCCGGCCCACGGAGCACGCATGACCCGCCTCCCCCTCGAAGGCATCACCGTCCTCAGCCTGGAACAGGCCGTCGCCGCGCCGTTCGCCACCCGCCAGCTGGCCGACCTCGGTGCGCGCGTCGTCAAGGTGGAGCGGCCGGGCGCCGGTGACTTCGCGCGTGCCTACGACGAGTCGGTGCACGGCCAGTCCAGCTATTTCGTCTGGCTGAACCGGTCGAAGGAGTCCCTCACCCTCGACATCAAGACCCCGGGCGGCCGGGAGGTCCTGGAGCGGCTGCTGGGCGGGGCCGACGTCTTCGTGCAGAACCTCGCGCCGGGCGCGGCCCGCCGCCTGGGCCTGGGCGCGGCCGAACTCGCCGGGCGGCACCCGTCGCTGATCGTGTGCGACATCTCCGGTTACGGCAACGAGGGTCCGTGGTCGGACCGCAAGGCCTACGACCTGCTCGTGCAGTGCGAGGCGGGGGTCGTCGCGCTCACGGGGACGCCGGAGGCGCCCGCCCGGGCGGGCATCTCGATCGCGGACATCGCGGCGGGCATGTACGCCTACTCGGGCATCCTCACCGCGCTGTACGAGCGCCGGGTCACCGGTGTCGCCCGCCCGGTGGAGGTGGCGCTCTTCGAGGCCCTCGCCGAGTGGATGGGCTCCCCCGCGTACTACACGGCCTACTCCGGCACCCAGCCCGCCCGGGTGGGCACCGAGCACGCGACGATCGCCCCCTACGGCCCGTTCGACGCGAGCGACGGCAGGACCGTGCTGCTGGCCATCCAGAACGAGCGCGAATGGGCCTCCTTCTGCGCGGTGTTCCTCGATGACGGCGGGCTTGCCACGGACGCGCGCTTCCACCGCAATTCGGCCCGGGTGGCGCGGCGCGCGGAGCTGAACGCGATCGTCGCCGCCCGGTTCGCGGAGCTGACCGCCGAGGAGGCGGTGAAGCTGCTGGACCGGGCGGGGGTCGCCAACGCCCGGCTCAACTCCCTCCAGGAGTTCTGGGACCACCCCTCCCTGGCGGGTCGTGACCGCTGGCGCGAGGTGTCCACCCCGGGCGGCCCGGTCCGGGCCCTGCTGCCCCCGGCGTCCCTGGGCGGCCTCGGCGCCCGGATGGACCCGGTGCCGGCGGTGGGCGAACACACGGACGCGGTCCTGCACGGCCTGGGCTACGACGAGGAGGCGATCGCCGCGCTGCGGGGCGAGGGGGCGGTGTAACAGGTCCTAGGACGAACGTCCGAGCCCTGTGCCGATGCGCGCGCCCGGGCGGCTCTGGTCGAATCGCCGTATGGGTGATCTTGTGGAGGAGTTGGCGCCCGCCGTCCGTACCCGGCTGGCCGAGGAGCGGAACGTCTGGCTGTGCACGGTGCGTCCGGACGGCTCGGCGCACGTGACGCCCGTCTGGTTCGTGTACGAGGGCTCGACGTGGTGGATCGGGACCGACGACTTCTCCGTGAAGGTCGCGAACGTGCGCGCCGAGCCGAGGGTCTCGCTGGCCCTGGAGGACGGCCGCTCCCCGGTCGTCGCCGAGGGCGAGGTGACCATCCACGGCGACCGGTTCCCGCCCGGCGTCGTCGCGGCGTTCGCGGCGAAGTACGGCTGGGACGTCACCGCCCCGACCCGCCCCGGGACGGGACGCGTGCTGCTGGAGGTGCCGGTACGGCGGTGGCTGCTGGCCGGGACGGCGCAGTAGCGCTTGGGTCCTTCTCCGCGCCGACGGCCGCGGCGGAGGCCAGGGTCGCGGCGGCGAGCGTGCCCCACAGCGCGGCCGGGCCGTGCGGGGCCAGGGCGGTGATGGCCGCCGGGGAGACCGCGAGGCCGAAGCCCGTGGAGAGTTCGAAGCGGGCGAGGGTACGGCCCAGCGCCCGGGGCGGGGCGAGGTGGGTGACGAGGGCGGTGGCGCTGCCGGCGTAGACGATCTCCCCGATCGTGCACAGGACGGACACCGCGGCGACGGCTGGGGCGCCCCAGCCCCCGCCCATCGAGGTGGCCAGGAGGAAGCCGGCGTACGACGCGGTGAGGATCACGCCGGCGAGGGCCAGCACCTTCCGCCGGGGGAAGCGTGACAGCAGCACGGTGAGCGGAACCTGCAGGGAGACCACGAGCACCGTGTTGGGGACGAAGATGACCGCCGACCACACCGGCGAGGCGTGCAGCTGGGTCACCAGCACCAACGGGAGTGCGATCTCGGGGACGTTGAGGCAGAAGACGTACACCACGTTGGCGGCCAGCAGTGTACGCAGGCGGGGCGCGGGCCCGTCGTCTCCGGGTCCGGCGGCGGCGGCCGGATCCGCGTGCAGGCGCACCGACCACGCCAGGGCCGCCGCGACGAGATAGGCGATCCCGGTGCCGGCCGCCAGCCCCCGCAGCGCGGGCGCACCGCCGGTGAGGCACACGGTGGCCAGCAGCGCGCCGACGCCCAGGCCGGCGTTGCGCAGCGCGCGGCCCGCCGCGAGC
>NZ_JBFAXR010000097.1:0-34110 GCF_040680895.1 Streptomyces sp. NPDC051940
GTGCCGGGAATCTCACCGAGGAGGAATTCGCGCTCGAGGACGCCGTCGTCGAGACGCTGCTCAGAAATGAAGCGCATGATCGTGCCTTTCGGGAGCACCGCCGACCGCCCGGCCTACCGGTCAGGCGCCGTACGCCGCCGACAGCTCGGCGAGTGCCTTGCGGCCCGCCGCGCGCAGGCCGGGGGCGGCGCCCCGCGCGGGGTCCAGCAGGACGACGCGGTCCTGGAAGGCGGTGAAGCCCAGGGCGCCCCAGTCGCCGGCGCGCTCGTCGGCCACGACCGCGCAGCAGCCCCGGCCGAGGGTGGCGATGGCCTCCGCGACCAGTGCGGACTCGAGCCCGACGTCCGACCACTCGGTGTCCAGCTCGACGCTCTCCACCAGCAGCAGATCGCCCTCGGAGCCGGAGACCGCGGCCCGGAACGCCTTGCCGTACCCGCCCGTCGCCGGGTCGAAGACGGCCGCGGCGACGCGGGCCGCGGTGTCCCCGAAGTCGTCGGCCGCCCGCGCCGGGCTGTGCCCGTCGGCCGGGCACAGCCGCACCAGCTCCATCCGGCCGATCTCGCCGGCGTCCTCGTCGTCCTCGACGGACCCGGGATGCACCACGGTGACCGTCCACGCCTCCAGCGCGTCGTCGTCGGCCTCGGCCAGCGCGACCCGCTCGAGTTCGTACTCCAACACCAGCAGACCCGGATCGGCGGGCAGCTGCTCGACCGCGGCCGCAGCCGCGCGTACTCGTGCGCTCATGCCCCGCACAACGAGACGAGTCGGGTCAGGGTGTGCGACGCCCGCGCCGATCACCTCTTCAGCCCAGCAGCCCGGAGCCCGAACTGCCCCCGGCGTGACGGCGGCAGCCCACGTGTGTCTATGATGAACGCAAGTTCATGAACCTGCGTTCATACTGGAGGTGGCATGCCGGACATCGAGATCCGGGGGCTGACGAAGACGTTCGGCGCGGTGCACGCCGTCGAGGACCTGTCGTTCACCGCGCCCGCGGGCCAGGTGACGGGCTTCCTCGGCCCCAACGGCGCCGGCAAGACGACCACCCTGCGGGTGCTCCTCGGGCTGGAGCGGGCGACGGCCGGGCAGGCGCTCATCGGCGGCGCGGCCTATCGCGAGCTTCCGCACCCGCGCCGCACGGTCGGAGCCGTACTGGAGGCCGCCGGAGTGCATCCCGGGCGCCGGGGCCGCGCGCATCTGGAGCTGCTCGCCCACGCCGCGGGCCTGCCCAGCCGGCGCGTGGACGAGGTGCTCGCCGCCGTACGACTGGACGGCGAGGCGGCCGGGCGCCGCGCGGGCGGCTACTCGCTGGGCATGCTCCAGCGGCTGGCCGTGGCCGGCGCCCTGCTGGGCGACCCCCAGGTGTTCGTACTCGACGAGCCGACCAACGGGCTCGACCCCGTCGGCGTGCGCTGGCTGCGCGACCTGCTGCGCGAACTGGCCGGTCAGGGCCGCACCGTGCTGGTCTCCAGCCATCTGCTGGCCGAGGTGGCCCAGTACGCCGACCGCGCCGTCGTCATCGCCGGCGGCCGGTTGCGCTACGAGGGCCCCGTGGACGGCCTCACCGCCGACGGCGGCACCCTGGAAGACGCCTTCCTGACACTGGTCGGCCACACCGGGGAGGTGGCCCGCTGATGCGCGTCCTCGTCTCCAACGAGCTCCGCAAACTCGCCTCGGTGCGCAGCACCTGGGTCCTGCTCGGCGCCACCGCGCTGCTCGCCGCGCTGCACGCGGCCGGACTGCTGATCGGCGACCCGGGCGGCGAGCTGGTCACCCAGGCCGGCAAGCAGCGCGTGCTGTTCAGCGCCGGCATGGGATCGGTCCTCGCCCTGGTGCTGGGCGTGCTGATCAGCGCCGGGGAGTTCCGGCACAAGACGATCACCGACACGTATCTGACCACCCCGGCCCGCGGCAGGGTCATGGGCGCCAAACTCCTCACCGGCCTCGGCGTCGGCACGGTCGCCGGGCTGGCCTCGGCCCTGGCCACGCTGGCGGTGAGCGCCCCCTGGCTGAGCGCCCAGGACAAGGCCCTGGCACCGGGCGACGCCTACGTCTGGCAGACCCTCGCGGGCGGCGCCGCCTGGTGCGCCGGGTACGCCGTGATCGGCGTGGCCGTGGGCGCCCTGACCCGTAACCCGGTGCTGGGCATCGTCGGCGCGCTCGCCTGGCTCAACGTCGTGGAGGGCATCATCCGCAGCGCCGCGGGGGAGATCGGCAAGTGGCTGCCCAGTGGCGCCGCGTTCGCCCTCGGCAACGCCGTACAGGACGATCTGCTGTCCCAGGCGGCGGGGGCCGTGCTGCTCGTCGGATACGCCGCAGTGATCGCCGGGCTCGCCGGGCTGATTACACTGCGACGTGATGTCACCTAGACGACCTGCGGTTCTGCGGGAGAGCGGAAGCGATCAGACGCTGCGCGAGCATCTGATCGCCACCGCCGCACGCCTCGTGGCCGAGCGCGGCACGGCCGATCTGACGGTACGGGAGATCGCCCGCGCCGGGCAGGTCGCCGACGGGGTGCTCTACAACCACTTCGACGGCAAGGAAGAACTGCTCGCCCTGGCGCTCAGCGCCCACGTGCACGAGGTGACCGCCGGCGCGAGCGAACCCCCGGTGGCCGGGCAGGGCACGGTGGAGGACAACCTGCGCGCGTTCATCGAGCGCGGGCTGACCGTCCTCGGCCGGCTGGTGCCGGTGTTCGCCGGGCTGCTCGGCCGGCCCAAGGTGCTGACCCGGTTCCACGGCGCCGGCTTCCAGGGGGGCGGGGGCGGCTTCAAGGCCGCCCTCGCTGCCTATCTGCGGGCCGAGCAGGAACTCGGCCGGATCGCGCCCGACGCCAGCCCTGACGCGGCGGCCGCGATGATCATGGGCGCGTGCCACGAGCTGATCCTGCCCCGGCTGTTCCACCCCGGCCCGCAGCAGCTGACCGTGCCGCCCGGGTACGCCGAGGGGATCGTCGCCACCGTGATGCGCGGCATCGCCCCGCCCGCCGACGGGTGATGATCGGTTTCCGGTCAAAGTTGAATCTTCATCGTTCCAGGGCATTGGCGAGGGGGCCAAGGACGCCTAGCGTACGTCGGTATGCCTGATGCCCAGGCGACGGGAGGTGAGCGCGGACCACACGACCACGGGGACCGAACCGGGCGCGGGGGACCGCCCGAGGCCACACGCACCCCGGAGGATCGACCGTGAAACTCCTGCGTACCGCGGCCGCGCTGGGCGCCGCCGCCCTGCTCACCGCGCTGGCGACCGCGCCGGCACCCGCCCAGGACCAGCCGCCGCAGAGCAGACCCAACGGACCCTGGGTGATGCCCACCCAGCACGAATCGCTCGCCGCCATCCGCGACTACCCCCAGCTGATCTCCACCCTCGAACGCCTCGTGGCCTCCGGCCAGGGCGCCGAACTGGGTTACTCGCCCATCCGCTCCAAGGGCGCGAACCGCGGCATCCCCATCGTCACCATCGGCGACGGCCCCCGCGGCATCGTGATCATCGCGAACCAGCACGGCGACGAGTACGTCGTCAGCAACTCCGCCGTCGAGATCATCCGTGCCCTCACCAGCAACGCCGCCCCGGCGAGGGCGATCCGCGACGAACTCACCGTCACGATCATGCCCCGCGTCAACGTCGACGGTTTCGACGCGACACCCGTCGGCGAGCCCTGGCGCCAGAACGTCGACCCCGCCGTCTGCCCGCCCACGCCCTGCCCCGCCTTCTACGCCGAGGGCCGCGGGTACGACATCAACCGCTACCACTCCTACCTCCGCGCCGACCCCAGGGACGACCCCAACACCGGCCCTGTCGGCACCGGTCGCGGCGACAACCCGGTGCCCGAGTCGATGGCCGTGCGTGCGGCGTACGACGCCGCCGGCGGCGCCGACACCGTCGAGGTCGTGATGGACCTGCACCACCAGGGCTCCCCGCTCGACGCCGACGGCGACCTGGTGACCGGCTCCACGCTGTGGCCCAACGCCACCGCGACCGCCGACACGCTGGGCATCCGCCCGCAGTTCGACGACTCCGTCCACCGCTCGAAGCAGGTCGTGTCGACCCTGCTCACCGAACTCGCCCCGTACGGCTACGCCAACTTCTCGCGCTACCCGGGCACCACCCCGCCCGGCATCTCCCGCAACGCCTACGGACTCCTCGGCTCGGCGTCCGTCCTGGTGGAGCTGCGGGGCGTCGGCCAGAAGGCCGCCGGGATGATGGCGCAGACCGGCTACGTCGCGGGCATCTCCGCCGTCCGCGCCCTCGCCAACGGCAGCCTGTACGAGGCGGACCCGGCGATCGCCGAGGCCCTGGTGCTCGCGCCCGACAGCGCATCCCTGCTCGGCAAGTGCCTGGCGGCACGCGAGTACACCCTCGAGAACTACAACTTCTGCCGCGAGAAGGTCGGCCTCGACCCCGTGACCACGCTCCCCCCGCCCGGCGAGGCCGACTTCGACGTCCACGAAGCCGACTCGGAATAGACCCTGACCGGAGGATCGATGAAGCTCGGAACACGACGTACCGCAGCACCGATGAAGCCACGCACACTCGTATCCGCCTGCGCCGCGGCCCTGCTCGGCGCAACGCTGCTCGCCCCGGCCGCCGCCGAGGCGCAGACCAGCCCCAACGCGAACTGCCAGAACCTGCCCGGAAACGTCTCCGACGAGGGCTGGACCAGCCACGAGCAACTGGGCGACCGGCTCGCCGCGATCGAGGCGCGCAGCTCCGGACGGCTCGACGTCTCCGTCATAGGCGAGTCCCGGCGGGGCCGCGACATCTGGGCCGCCCGGGTCGGCACCGGCGACCGCGTCCTGCTCGTCACCAGCGAGATCCACGGCAACGAGAAGACCGGCACCGAGGCCCTGCTCCGCGTACTCCAGGAGCTAGCCACGAGCAACAGCGCCGAAGCCGAGGCGATCCGCGAGGGCATCACGCTCGTCGCCGTACCGAAGTTCAACCCCGACGGCGCGGAGCTCAACCGCCGCCAGAACGACTTCCCCTGGACGGAGGTCGAGCAGGAGTTCCCGCAGCTCGCCGGACAGGAGCCGCCGTTCTACTACAGCACGGGCGCCAAGGGATTCGACGTCAACCGGGACTTCAACGCCCGGCTCGACCTGACGAACCCGCAGCCGTCCGACCTGCCGACGAACGAGACCGAGCCCGGCGCCTACCTCACCAACGAGGGCCAGGCGCTGCGCGACCTGTACGTCGGTCTGCGCGCCGAGTTCGGCGCGGTCGACGCGTACGTCGACCTGCACCACCGCGGCCCCTGCGACCAGCAGAACGACACCGGTCAGTACCCCACCGTCGCGCTGGACTTCCCGCCGCTCGGCTCGGAGGCCCTGGGCAACCCGCGGTACGACGACTGGCCGCTGCTCGACCAGGACAAGTCCCGCCGCTTCGCGCTCGCCGCGGCGCTCGGGATGGCCGACCACGCGGGTTCGTCCGCGACGTCGCCGTTCTCCGGCGGTGCCACCCGGTACGTCCACCAGCAGATCGCCGACGGCTACAGCTTCGACCGCGACTTCGCGGGCCAGGCGCGCTCGGCGTTCGCGCTGAACGGCACCGGCACGGTGCTGTTCGAGGTGCGCGGACAGCAGGACGACTGGGGCCAGAAGGAGAAGGGCCTGCTCGTGTCGGCCGTCGAGGCCGGGGTGGAGGGCATCGCCCAGCGGATGGCCGACGACTCCGTCGACACCCTGAACGGTGACGACTTCTACGGCCTGCCGAAGTACTGGTAGCCGTTGCCGAGACCGTAGTCAGGTTCTCAGCATTCCGGGCGTTTCGGCCCGGAAGGTCCGCCTCGTCACCAGAGCGTCAGAGGCTCGGCGTGAGTACGGTCTCTCGTTTCTGTCTGCCGCTGGTGCGGCAGGGTTGCGCCACCTGCCCGCCCCGCCTGCGCCTTGCGGCGCGGGCGGGTGGCGCGGGTCTTGTGGTCGGCTCCACGAGGCTTCGACACCCGCTTGGGGGCGTCCTGGTCTCCGGCCACTCCGGTACCAGTTGCTGCGGCTGCCGCGAGGGCGGCGAGGTTGAGTGCGGCGTTGTCGTCCCGGTCAATGACCAGGCCGCAGCGATCGCACTGGTAGGTCCGGATGTGCAGCGGCAGCTTGGCTTTCACCGCGCCGCACCCGGAACAGGTCTTGGAGGAGGGGTACCAGCGATCCGCGACCACGAGGCGGGTGGCGTGGCGCTGGCGGGTTTTGTAGTCGAGCTGGCGGCGGATCTCGCCGAATCCGGCGTCGGCGATACGGCGGGCCAGACGCCGGTTCTTCAGCATCCCGGCGACGTTGAGGTCTTCGACCACGATCGTGCCGTACTCGGCCGCAACGCTGGTGGTGAGCTTGTGCAGGGCGTCTTCGCGGAGGTTCGCCACCCGGTGGTGCACGCGGTTGCGTGCGGCGTTGGCCTTCTCCCACCGCTTCGACGGCTTACGTCCGGTGCGCCGGTCGGGGCCCTGGCGCCTGGACACGGTCCGCGAGGTGTGGCGCAGTTGCTTGCGTGCGGCGTCGTAGTGCCCGGGATTCGCGACGGTGCGAATCTCGCCGGTGCTGTCGGCCATGACCGCGAGGGACTTCACCCCGAGGTCGATACCGACGGCCACGTCCGGGCGGGCCACGCGTTCGAGGTCGCGCTCGACCTCGACCTGGAACGAGACGAACCAGCGTCCGCGTTCGTGGCGCACTGTGGCGGAGAGGATCCGCGCCGTGCCCGCGTTCACGCGGTCGAGGAGTTTGACGGTGGGTTCGTGGGTGCGGAGCGCGCCCAGCCGGGGCAGCGTCACATGCCGGCCATCGGCGTCCACGCGGATCGTGCCGGTGGTGAACCGGCAGGACAGACGCGCCTTGCGCTTCGGCTTGAACCGGGGCGCTCCTATGCGCTGGCCGCGCCGCTTGCCGTTCTTGGACTTCGCGTAGTTGTCGAACGCGGTGGCGGCGTTCGCCAGCCCGGTGGAGTACGCCTCCTTGGAGTTCTCCTCCCACCAGGCCGCGAACCTCGGATCGGTGCGCTTGGCCGTGTTGAACGCCTTCCGCAGCGACGGCAGCGACCACGGCCGCCACGGCGTCAGCCTGGCCTCGGGGACGCCGTAGGTCTCCTCCACGCGGCGCTGCCACCACGACGCGGTCACCCAGCCGACAGCCCAGTTGTAGGCCGCGCGGGCGGCCCCGCAGTGCGAGCGCAGCGCGGCCTCTTGCACGGCGTTCGCATCCAGGGCGAACCGGAACGCCTGCACCACGAACCCGGGCTGCGGCTGGAACTTCTTCACTCAGGCGTCCTCGCCGGTCGCCACGGCCACCGCGCGGACGGCACGGTTCTTCGCAGCCCGCCGCCCATACAAGCGCGCGCACATCGAGGTGAGCACCTCCGTGATGTCCCGAACGAGGTCGTCAGCGGTCTCGGTGGGGTCGAGGACGACGAGCCGACGCCCGGACGCCGACAGCGCGGCTTCGAGGTGCTCGACGCCGAAGGGGGCCAGCCGGTCGCGGTGCTCGACCACGATCACCGCCGCCTGCGGGTCGGACAGCACCCGGTGCAGCTTGCGGCGCCGCCCGTCCAACCCCGAACCGACCTCCGTAACCACCTCGGCGACAGCCAGACCGAGCCCGTTCGCGCCGGACACGACCCGAGCGACCTGCCGCTCAAGGTCGGCTTTCCGGTCGGCGGACGAGACACGGCAGTACACCACCACACGCCCTGACGGCTGCACGGCGGCCTCGTCGACCAGCCACGTCCCGGACGGCGCCTGACGGACCGGGACGGGCATCTTCCCGTCCTTCACCCACCGCCAGGCGGTCTGGTAACTCACACCCTGCTGACGAGCCCACTCCGCAAGCTTCACGAGACCAAAATACGCGAGACACACAACTAGATATGACTATGTATGACTAGAACATCTGTAGCAGCTGTCACCCCCCAGGGCTTCACGGGCGGACGGCCAAGGGTGACCGGGCGCAGCCGGACCGTCAGGGGGTGACCGAGCGCAGCCGGGCGACCAGCTCCGCTGCCTCGGCCACCCCGCCGTGCGGCCCGTCCGGCCACTCGTTGACGCGGTCCCACCAGTACTCGCGGGGCGTCCCCGGATACCTCGGCATCAGGTGCAGGTGGAGATGCGGCACCCCGTCCCCGATCACCGCGGCGTACACGTGCTCCGCGCCGGCCTCCTCGCGCAGCGCCCGCGCGGCGTGGGAGGCCCACTGGCCGACGTGGCGGGCCTCGTCGGCGGTGAGGTCGGCGAGGCCGGGGGCGTGGCGCCGGGGCTCGACGAGGAGGTGCCCGAGGTAGACGTCGTCGACGGCCGTGTCACGCGGGTCGATGTGGGTGACGACGGTGAGTTCGTCCGCCCACAGGGGTCCACCGGGCATCGCGTGCCGCAGCCCGCGGTGCTTGTCGCACACGTAGCAGCCCGCCACGGGGCCCGCACTGTCGTCGGCCATCCGCCGATGCTGACGCATCCCCTCGCGTGACGCCAGACCCGGTCAGGCATAATCCGCGCATGGACCGGCGGCTGCTTGCGGCGCACGAACTGGAGGACACCAGCGTCGTAGCCAACAACACCATGAACCGCGAGCGCGGCCTCTCCGGCGTCAACAGCTACACACGCGAGCCGGGCTTCGACCCGCTCGCCCACCTCCGATCGGCCGCCCCGACCCCCGCCTGGCTCGACCTGTGCAGCGGCTCCGGCCACGCCCTGCGCGAGGCGGCGGCGCACCTCCCGCCCGGGGCGTCGCTGACCGGCGTGGACCTGGTCGGCCCGCTCCGGGGCGCTCCGCTCCCGCCGAGCCTCGAACTCCTCACGGCCTCCGTCTCGGACTGGCGCGCGTCGCGGACCTACGACCTGATCACGTGCGTCCACGGCCTCCACTTCCTGGCCGATCCGCTGGGCCTGCTGACCCGCGCGGCAACCTGGCTCACCCCGAACGGCGGCCTTCTTGCGGCGCACTTCGACCCGGCATCCGTCCGCTTCGAGGACGGCGCCCCCGCCGCCCGCCCTGTGCTGGCGTCCCTGCGCGCGGCGGGCTTCACGTACACCCACCGCCACCACCGACTGACCTTGCACGGCCCCGCCACCGTCCGCCTCCCGTTCCGCTCGCTGGGCGCGGACGCGGAAGGGGGCCCGAACTACACGGGCCAGCCGGCGGTGGCGGCGTACTACGCCCGCGCCTGACCGAGCGACCGGACCCCGGCCCGCACCCGCTCCCAGTCGGTCGCCAACCGCCGCCCCCGTACCTGGGGCAGCAGGCCCGCACGCTGCCTCTGCTCGGCCCGCAGCGCGGCCAGGTCGACCTCCACACCCGGCAGCCCACCGGCCGCTTCCAGCGCCGCGACCCGTTCCTCCATCGCCGCCAGGAACTCCCGGTCGAACCGGGTGACCGCCTCGACGAACGCCTCCGTGGGTACGGAGAACCGCAGCGCGGGCGGCCCGGCGAACGCGATGTCCGGATCCGGGTCGTGGCGCCAGTCGGTGCGTACGACGTCGGTCCCGCCGGTGGTGTCGCGCCACCAGCGCAGGGTCGGGGCATTGCGCAGATAGCCGAGGTTCAGGACGTGCCCGCCGTGCCAGTCCAGTGCCGTCAGGACGTCGTCATCCACCTCGTCGCCGTCCAGCTCCGGCAACGCGCCGGAGACGAACGGCAGCAGGTCGCCGGGCACGGGTTCGAGGACCTCCGGCAGCATCGCGAGCAGGTCCTCCCACAGGCGCACGACGTAGTAGTCGACGTACGGCGGACGCCGGGAGTCGGGGCGAGCCCGGAGCGTCGGCTCGGCGTAGCGCAGCAGCTCGTGCTCCTCGGTCTCCACCCAGTAGGCGCCGTCGGACAGACCGAACCAGTGCTGGGTCGCCCGGTCCCGTCCCCAGGGGACCACGTTGGCGAGCGGGGTCAGCGCGAAGCGGAAGCGGATCACCGGCGGAGTCTCGCAGGGCCTCGCACTGAGCTCGCTAGTGCCCCGGCAGTACGCACACCTCGTCCAGGCCCAGCACCCGGTTCAGCCGGCCGAAGGCCAGCCACGAGCCCAGGCACATCGTCAGCTCGACGACCTCCCGTTGGGAGTAGTGGGCCGCCATCCGCGACCAGAAGTCGTCGTCCAGCCCATGGTGGTCGGTGACATAGCGCTCCGCGTACTCCGCCGCCAGGCGCGCCCGCTCGCCCAGGGCAGGCGCCGTACGCCACTCGCGTACCGCGGTCGCAAAGCCGGGCTCGACCTTCTCCCCGTCGCGTTCGGTCCGCCAGTCGAGGCAGAACAGGCAGCCGTTCAGCTGTGCGATCCGCAGGCGTGCCGCCTCGAACTCCCGCAGTCCCAGGGTGGAGTCTGCGTACACGGCTAGGGAGAACGCGGAGGCCGCCGGGCCGATGCCGGGGACCAGCTCGCCCCAGACGTACTCGATCGGGTTGCGTCCCTTGGGGACGTCGATCCGCATCACTGGCGCTTCCCCGAGAGCCTGCCCGCCGCCGGCCGCAGCGGTACGTCCAGCGCGTCGTACAGCCCCGGCTCGGCCGCCGCCAGCCAGTCGACGGCGCCGACGAGGCGGCCGACGGCCGTCGCGTTGCCGCCCGCGGCGCGGTTGTCGCCCTCGTCGTCCGCCTCCACGGTGACCTCGATGCGCGGGCGTCCCTCGACGACGACGCGGTGCGCGCCGGCGCCGTTCGGGGGCTGCGGCCAGTCCGGGGCGCAGGACGGATGGATACGGGTGACGTGCTCGATGACCAGGCGCGGTTCGCCGTCGACGATGCCCTGGACCTCGAAGCGCACGGCGCCCTGCGTGCCGGCGTCGAAGGTGCCCATCGTCCGCGTCGTCACCGTCTCCTCGAGCGCCCGCCGGTCCAGCGTCTCGCGGATGTCGTCCAGTTCGACGCCCAGCGCCCGTGCCATGAGGCGCAGTTGCCCGCCCCACACCATGGTCGGCACGGTCGGCGCGAGCATCGGCGGCTCGTACTCCATCGGCTGGCCCATGCCGACCAGGTACCGTACGGAGTCCGGCTGGTCGTAGGTCGAGTAGTCGAAGACCTCCTGGCAGCGGATGCCGTCCACGGTGCTGCCGAGGCCGCTGACCAGCAGCGGCAGTACGTCGTTGGCCCAGCCCGGGTCCACGCCCGACACGAACAGCGAGCCCCCGCCCTCGGCGACGGCGGCCAGCACCGCGTCGCGCATCTCGGCGGGCGCGCTCACCGGGTCGTACAGCGCGTACAGCGCCGGCGTGACCACCACGCACCCCGACCGCACCGCCCGTACGACGTCGGCCAGCGCCTCGTCGGGCCGGATGTCGCCGGACGCCGCGTACACCAGCGCCCGCGGCCGGGCCGCCAGCACCGCGTCCACGTCACCGGTCGCCGGTACGCCCAGCTCCCGGTCCAGGCCGCCGAGTTCACCGGCGTCGCGGCCCACCTTGGCCGGGTCGTGCACCAGCACGCCCGCCAGCTCCAGCGCGGGATGCGCCACGACGGCGCGGATGGCGGCGCGCCCGACGTTCCCCGTTCCCCACACCACGGTCGCAATCATGCGCGGAGGGTAGCGGGCGGCATCGCAGGTTCCCAGAGCCGTGCAACGGTCCGTGGGTCCGATCGCGGGCGGCTACGCCGACTCCCGCCGCACCAGCCGCGTCCGGGTCACCACCGACACCGCCCCGGGCACCCCCGCCGAGCCACGCGGCCGGTCGAGCAGCAGGCGCACCATCAGTCGGCCCATCTCCTCGATGTCCTGCCGTACGGTCGTCAGCGGCGGCTCGCACGACTCGGCGACCTCCCGCATATCGTCGAAGCCCACGACGGCCACGTCCTGCGGCACCCGCCGCCCCGCCGCCCGCAGGGCGCGCAGCGCACCGGACGCCATCAGGTCGGACGCCGCGAACACGGCGTCCAGCGCGGGCTCGCGCTCCAGCAGCCGGGCCATCGCCCGCTCGCCCCCGGCGGCGCTGAAGCCGCCCTCCTCGATGAGCGCCGGAGGGGCGTCGAAGAGCACGTCGCGGTATCCGGCGAGCCGGTCGAGCGACGCCGTCTGGTCCATCGGCCCGCAGATGTGCGCGATACGCCGCCGGCCCAGCTCCACCAGATGCCGTACGGCCTCGCGGGCACCGCCGCGGTTGTCGCAGTCCACGTAGCGCACCGCGCGGTCGCCCTCCGCGCCCGCCCACCCGGGCCGGCCGCCGAAGACCGTGGGGACGCCGAGCCGGCGGGTGATGCCCGGCAGCGGATCGTCGTTGTGCAGGGAGAACACCAGCGCCCCGTCGACGTGGCCGCCGGCCAGATAGCGGCCCACCCGCTCGTAGTCGCCGGTGTCCTCGACCAGCAGCAGCACCAACTGCGCGTCGTGCGCGGAGAGCTCCTTGCCGATGCCGCGCAGCTGCTTGGCGAAGAACGGGTCCGTGAACACCCGCGTCTCCGGCTCCGCGACGACGACGGCGACGGCGTCGTGGCGTCGCGTCACCAGGGTGCGGGCCGCCTGGTTGGGGACGTAGCCGAGTTCGTCGACCGCCGCGCGCACCCGGGCGGCCACCTCGTCCCGTACCCCCGCCGTGCCGTTGACCACGCGGGAGACCGTGGCCCGGGACACCCCGGCGTGGGCGGCGACGGCCTCCAGGGTGGGGCGGCGGACGGGCACGGCGGGCGCTCCCTCCTGCGGAGGTCCGCAGAACACGGCGAAGTGGGCAACAGCGTATCCGTGCGGGCGCCCGCACGGCCTGAGAGCGCTCTCACCCACGCCCTCCAATCCCCGGACTGTCTTCAGATGTTGAAGCAAACAAGCCAACAACAGCAAATCAACGCACACCTCTTGCCGTCATGCCCCTGCAGGAGCACGCTATCCGCGCACCTTCTGTCTGAGAGCGCTCTCATCCCCACCGGCACCCCACATGTCCGAAGAGAGGTCTCCATGCATGCCCACCGCACCCGCACGCGCGCCTTACTGGCCGCGTTCACGGCGCTGCTGGCGGCGCTGACCGCCGCCGTCCTGCTGCCCCCGGCCGCCCAGGGCGCCGCACCGCCCGACCCCTCCGGCTGGACCCGGGTCTTCCTCGACGACTTCAACGGCGCCTCCGGCACCGGCGTGAACACCGCCAACTGGCAGTACACCACCGGCACCAGCTACCCGGGCGGCCCCGCCAACTTCGGCACCGGCGAGATCGAGACCATGACGTCCAGCACCTCCAACGTCTCCCTCGACGGCACCGGCAACCTCCGCATCACCCCCCGCCGCGACGCCGCCGGCAACTGGACCTCCGGCCGCGTCGAGACGGTCCGCTCCGACTTCCAGCCCCCGGCCGGCGGCAAGCTGCGCGTCGAGTCCCGCGTCCAGCTCCCCAACGTCACCGGCACGGCCGCCCGCGGCTACTGGCCGGCGTTCTGGATGCTCGGCGCCCCGTACCGGGGCAACTGGTGGAACTGGCCGAGCGTCGGCGAACTGGACATCCTCGAGAACGTGCAGGGTCTGAACAACAACTGGGCCACCATGCACTGCGGCACCACCCCCGGCGGCCCCTGCAACGAGACCTCCGGCATCGGCGGCCAGCGCGCCTGCTCGCCCACGACCTGCCAGCAGGACTTCCACGTCTACGGCCTGGAATGGGACCGCTCGACCAGCGTCGAGGAGATCCGCTTCTACCTTGACGGCGTCAACTTCCACACCGTACGCGCCAACCAGGTCGACGCCACGACCTGGACCAACGCCACCAACCACGGCTACTTCATCATCCTGAACGTCGCCATGGGCGGCGGCTTCGTGAACGCCTTCGGCGGCGGACCCGACGCCGCCACCGTGCCCGGCCACCCGATGATCGTCGACTACGTCGCGGTCTGGCAGACGGGCGGCGGCACGACCCCGCCGCCGACCGGCAACCGCGACGCCTACGGCACCATCCAGGCCGAGTCGTACGACGGGCAGTCCGGGATCTCGGCCGAGGCCACCTCGGACACCGGCGGCGGCCAGAACATCGGCTGGATTGCGAACGGCGACTGGGCCCTGTATCGGGGCGTCAACTTCGGCTCCACGCCTGCCACCCAGTTCTCCGCCCGGGTGGCCAGCGGCGCCGGTGCGGGCGTCAGCGGACTGGTGGAGGTCCGGCTCGACAGCCGGAGCAACGCGCCGGTCGGCAGCTTCGCCGTCGGCAACACCGGCGGCTGGCAGACCTGGCGGACCATCCCGGCGAACATCAGCGCGGTGACCGGCACCCACGACGTGTACCTCACGTTCACCAGCGGCCAGCCCGCGGACTACGTGAACGTGAACTGGTTCACCTTCGGGCACTGAGCACGTGGGTCACGCGTGAGCACATAGGTCAGGGTGAGCTCGCGCGTCCCCGGTGAGGGCGCCCTCACCACACGGGACCGCCGCTCCACACGGAGCGGCGGTCCACGTACGGCCGCAGCAGCTCGCGCAGTTGGACATCGGGGCGTCCGGCGAGCTCGTCGGAGGCGGCCTTGCGGGCGATGCCGGCGAGGAAGTCCGCCAGCTGGATACGGACGTCCGTCTTCGGGTCGTTCATCCGCACCTCGGCCAGCCGGTCGCCGACCCGGCCGCGCAGCCAGGCGAGCCGCTCCTCGGTGAGCGCGTTCTGCCGGTCGTGGACGATCGTCACCGGGCGACCCGGCGCGCTCCAGTGCTCCACGGTGCGGACGAGCGCGGGCAGGAAGGGGTCCATGGCCGGAACGGCCGCGGGCGCGTCGAGCAGCCGGGCCCGGAACTCCTCGGCCCGCGCCCGCGTACCCGCCAGCCGCTCCAGCTGCGCGCCGGACGCGCCCCATGCGGTCTGCAGCTCGCCCACCTGGGCGAAGAACACCGCGACCGGGTCCGCGGCCTGGGGCTTGGTACGCATCAGATCGTTGGCGGCCCGCAGGAAGAGCGTCCATTGCACGGGGTCGGCCTTCTCCCGGCCGGTGCGGTACAGCTCCCGGGCCGCTGGCGCCCGGTCCTCTTCGCCTTCGCCCAGCAGTAGCTCCATGACCTGGCGGACGGCGTAGTACGCCTTGTCGGTGAGGTGCACATGCGCGCGCCCGTGCAGCGGTCCGTCCCGGCCGAGCAGCCACAGCAGCGCGTCCCGGTGCTTGGGGCGCAGGAAGTGGGTGGCCCCGTAGATGCTGGCGGGCGAGCCGATCCGCCGCCGCGCCTCCGCCATCGGGGCGGCCGCCTCGGCCGGGGAGATGTGTACGCCGGAGTGGGCGAACACGGCGGTGTTGCCGCCCATCAGGTTCTCGCCGTCGGATCCGGACTCGTCGCACACGATTTCCAGGACGTCGCTCACCCGGTCAGCTGATCACCCGGGGCGGTACCCGTGTCAACAGGTTTAGCGGCCGGGACGGGTCGCCCCGTCCCGGCCGGCGGCCGTGCTCCTACTTCCCGTAGGAGCCGGGTGCTCCTACGGGAAGTAGGAGTTGAAGTTGTTCATGAACTGCCAGCCGCTGTACCTGTCCCAGTTGATGGACCAGGTCATCAGCCCCCGCATCCCGGGCCATTGGCCATGGGTCGCGTACGAGCCGCAGTTGGTGCCCTTGGTGAGGCAGTCCAGGGCCTTGTTCACGTCCGCGGGGGCGGTGTAGCCGTTGCCCGCGTTCTGGCTGGCCGGCAGGCCGATGGCGACCTGGTCCGGGCGCAGCGCCGGGAACATCCGCGAGGTGTTGCCCGCCACCGGGAAGCCGGTGAGCAGCATGTCGGTCATGGCGATGTGGAAGTCCGCGCCGCCCATGGTGTGGTACTGGTTGTCCAGGCCCATGATCGGTCCCGAGTTGTAGTCCTGGACGTGCAGCAGCGTCAGGTCGTCGCGCAGCGCGTAGATCACCGGCAGGTACGCCCCGCACCGCGGGTCCTGGCCGCCCCACTGGCCGGAGCCGTAGTACTGGTAGCCGAGCTGGACGAAGAAGGTCTCCGGCGCCATCGTCAGCACGAACGACGAACCGTACCTGGACTTCAGGGACTTCAGCGCCGAGATCAGATTGACGATGACGGGCGTGGTCGGGTTGCGGAAGTCCGTGTCGCCGGTGTTGAGGGAGAGTGAGTGCCCCTCGAAGTCGATGTCCACGCCGTCGAGGCCGTAGGTGTCGATGATCGAGCTCACCGACGCCACGAACGCGTCCCGGGCGGCGGTGGTGGTCAGCTGCACCTGTCCGTTCTGGCCGCCGATGGACAGCAGCACCTTCTTGCCCGCCGCGCGCTTCGCGGCGATCGCGGACTTGAACTCGGCCACGGACTCGACCCCGGGGCACTCGGTCTGCGGACACAGGCTGAAGCGGATGTCGCCGGAGGTGACGGAGGTCGGCTCGCCGAAGGCGAGGTTGATGACGTCCCAGGAGGCCGGTACGTCGGCCATCCGTGTGTAGCCGGAGCCGTTGGCGAAGGAGGCGTGGAGATAGCCGACGAGCGCGTGCGCGGGCAGGCCGCCGCCTCCGCCCCCGCCGCCGCTGGTGGTCGAGGCGGTGACCGCCGCGGACTTGGCGGACTCGCCGGCCGCGTTGGTGGCGGTGACCTGGAAGCTGTACGCCGTGGATGCCGCGAGCCCGGTCGCGGTGGCGGAGGGCGAGCTGACGGACGCGACCTTGGCGCCGTCCCGGTAGACGTTGTAACCGGTCGCGCCGCTGACGGCGTTCCACGACAGGGCGATGCTGCTGGAGGTGGCGGAGCCGGCCGTGAGCCCGGTCGGGGCCGCCGGCGGCTGCGTGCCGCCCCCGCCGCCGCCCGGGCCGAAGAGGCTCACGTCGTCGGCGTAGTAGGCGGGCTGCCCGTACCAGCCGTGGAGGTAGATGCCGACGGAGGTGGTGGACGCACCCGTGGTGAAGGTGAGGCTGAGCTTCTGCCAGGTGGTCGCGGAGGGCGTCCAGGTGGAGGTGTCCGCCAGCCCGCCGCCACTGGCCCCGAGATAGACGTAACTGCCCTGCACCCAGGCGCTCAGGGTGTACGTGGAGTTGGGCTGGACGGTGACGGTCTGCGTGCACTGGGCGTTGTCGCTGCCGGCTGGCGTCGCCTTGAGCGCACCGCTGCCGGCGTGGACGGGACTGCCCACGGCGGCCCCGCTGCCTGCGGTGCAACTCCAGCCGGAAAGGCCGGACTCGAAGCCGCCGTTGACGGCGACCTCGCCGTCCGCCGCCCGGGCGGGACCGGCGGCCGACAGCATCGCGGCGGCGAGGAGAGGGGCGGCCAGGGTTGCAATGAGCCTGACAATCGTGCTTCTGAAGGGTCTGGTGCGGTCCACGGGACTCCTCCGGAGTTGGGGGGTTGACCGAACCTTGGTCCAGACCAATACGGATGTCAAGGGTTGCGGTAAAGCGGCCGGATCGGGCCATCCCCCGGTGGATCCGGCCGGGCTGTTCGTCTCAGGCCGACGGAGTCGACGACACCAGCTTCTCCAGTTTGTTGAGAGCCTGCGTCCACCCCTCGTCGTGAAGGGCGCGGCGCCGCTCGGTGGCGAAGTCGCCCTGGGTGAAGGTCAGCTCGGTCGACGTACCGCCGATATCGCGAAGCGACAGCGTTACCACCGTCTCCCGGTCCTCCGGATCGGGATCCTCCCAACGGAAGGTGTAGGAGAGGGTGTTCGGAGGGTCGACCTCAAGGAATTCCCCCACCAGGTAGAACAGGTCACCTTCCGGCGGCTGCATCGCGAGCCGATAGCCCCCTCCTGGCCGAAGGTCGCTTTCCGCGCTCGGGGTCGTGAATCCGTCAGGGCCCCACCACTTCGCCAGCTCCCGCGGTTCGGTCAGGGCGCGGAACACGGCCGAGTGCGGTGCGCGCAGGATGCGCCGCATGTGCAGCCTCAGCGCGCCGTCGTGTGTCATCGCGAACCTCCTCCGGCGGAAGGTGCCGAGATGGAGCACCGCACCTCAATCCTAGCTGCGGATCGGCGGCCGGCGGTGGCCCGGTGCCGGGTCGGCAGCAGGTGCCGTAAAATAAGGCAAAGCGGGACCTTCTAGTGAAGGGGGACTCATGACCCAGTTCGTCATCATGTCTGAGCATTCGCCGAATCTGTGCCCTACCGCCAATGCGCAGACGCGTGCGCTGATGGAGGAGGGATCCAAGGAGCTGCCCGCTCTGGCTGAGAAGCTGGGCGTGCAGATCGTCACCCTCAGGGTGTACGGCCCTGATCACGTGGTCATGGCGGTGGTAGAGGCCCCGGACATCGAGCCGGTCCGCGAGTTCATCATGCAGAGCAGGCTGGTCCAGTGGACCACCACGCACGTCCATGCCACCTGGTCGCTGGAGGAAGCCATGGCGAAAGCCGGGGAGCTGCCTGCGCTCTTCTGAAGGGCACCATGCGCGCGGGCCGGGGGCGTTCACCGTGGAATCACCCAGCCCGGTGTCCAGGTCCCGGCCGCGTCGTGGCCCGGCGCCGTCGTGGCGAGGTGGTCGCGGAGGGTCGTGAGCGCCGGGTGGGGGTTGTCCCGGTGCCAGAGGAGCGAGTGCGGGTAGACCGGCGTCGGGTCGGCCACCGGGATGCGGCGCAGGCCGTGGCCGGCGGGCCAGATGAGGCGGGAGTGCTCGCCCATGAAGGTGGCCAGGGCCGGGGTGTCGGCGATGGTGTCGAGGAGCGCGTCGGAGCCGAAGTTGGGGCCCGTCACCTCGATGGTGAGGCCGAACTCGGCGACGAGGTCGTCGTAGTAGGCCCCCCATTCCGTGCCGGGGGCGATGCCGGGCATCCAGATGCGGTGCCCGGCGAGCTGCGCGACGGTCACCGTTCCGGCGTTCGCCAGCGTGTGGGCGGGGCCCGTGAGGAGTTGGAGCGGCTCGTCGAGCACCCGGACGGACTCGATGTCCTCGGGCAGGGGCCGGCCGGGCGCGGCGACGGCGCGGAAGGACGCGTCGATCGCGCCTGAGCGGATGGCGGTGACGGCCGCCTCGATGTCGGTCAGCATCAGCACGTCGAGGTCGATCTCGGGGTGCGCGCGGTGGAAGCCGCGCATGAGGCTCGACTGCGCGCTGCGTGAGGTGAGGACGTCGACGCGCAGCGGGCGGCGGCCCGGGCGTACGGACGCCCCCGCGCGCTCGGCGACGCGCAGCAGCTCGCGCGCGTGGGGGAGGAACGCCTGCCCGTCGATGGTGAGTTCGGCGCCGCGCGGGGCGCGGATGAACAGCCGCACGCCGAGGGTGCGCTCCAGCGCGGCGATGCGTTTGGACACGGCCTGCTGGGTGATCGACAGGTCGCCGGCGGCCTTCTGGAACTGTCCCGCTTCCACGACGGCGACGAAGGTGCGTACTGCCTCGAGATCCATGCCGACCCACCTTAGTGAACAACCATTGGTTGTGGGTTGCTGACACGTCAGTTGTTTGACCTGCTGATGCTCCGCCCGGTTAGCTCTCTCCGGTCAACGTAGGTTTGTGCGGTCGGATCTCGTGGGGAGCGCGCTGGGCATGGTGGGCAGGAGGGCGCTGGGCCGGCGGTTCGGCTGGCTGTGGGCGGCGTACGCGGTGAGCGCGTACGGGTCCGGGCTGGGCTTCGGGGCCCTGCCGCTGATCGCCGTCCTGGTGTTGCACGCCGGCCCCACCGAGGTGTCCGCGCTCTCCGCGGTGGGGCCCGCGGTGGGTGCGCTGATCGCCGTGCCGCTCGCGCCGTGGGTGGAGTTCCGGCGTAAGCGTCCGGTCATGGTCATGATGGACCTGGCCCGGTTCGCGGCGATGGCGACGATCCCGGTCGCCTACGCCTTCGGCCGGCTCGGCTTCGTCCAGCTGCTCGTGATCTCGGCCGTGGTCGCCGCGGCCAAGATCGCGTTCAACGCGGCGAGCGGGGCCTACCTCAAGGCCCTCGTCCCGCCGGACGACCTGCTCGTCGCCAACGCCCGGTTCGAGTCCACGAACTGGAGCTCCATCGCGGTGGGGCCACCACTCGGCGGGGCGGCGATCGGCCTGTTCGGGCCGGTCGTCACCGTGGTGGCCGACGCGCTCAGCTACCTGCTCTCCGCGCTGGGCATCACCGCGATACGCGGCGGGGAAGAGGCGCCGCCGAGCACGGGCAAGAGCCCGGTCGGGGCCTCGGCGCTGCTCGACGGCTGGCGGCACATCATGGGCCACCCCGGTCTGCGGCCGCTCTACCTCAACCAGATGCTCGTCGCCGGTCTGATCATGGCCACGGAACCGCTGCTGGCGGTGCTCCTGCTCCGCCAGCTCGGGTTCCCGCCCTGGCAGTACGGCCTCGCCTTCGCCGCTCCCTGCCTCGGCGGACTCGTCGGCTCCCGGCTGGCCCGCCGTGTCGTGGCCCGCTTCGGCCGGCACCGGGTCTTCCGGACCGTCGGCACCCTACGCGCCGTCTGGCTGATCGGCCTGGCGTTCGTCCGTCCCGGCGTCGTCGGACTCGTCACCGTGATGGCCGTAGAGCTGGCCATCATCGTCAACATGAGCCTGTACGGCCCGGTGCTCGCCACCTACCGGCTCGAACACACGCCCAAGCAGTTGGTCGCCCGCACCCTGACGGCCTGGTCGATCGGCCAGCAGGCGTCCATCGCCGTTCTCACCGCGCTCGCCGGGCTGCTCGCCGACGCCACCAGCCCGCGCACCGCTCTCGTGGTCGCGGGACTGCTGATCCTGACCACCCCGCTGCTACTTCCCCGGCGGGACGAGACGCCGGATCACGAGCCGGAGCCCGCCCACGTCTTCATGCCGGACCGGTGAGCACGGGCCTCTCATGCCCGGACCCCTCATGCCCCGACCTCGCCCGGCCCCTGATCCGATCGCGGTGCCGCGACGGCGTCGTGCCTGTCTCACGGCGGAAGGCCGTGGCGAAATGCTGGGACGACGAGTAGCCGAGGTCGGCGGCGATCGCGGTGACCGTCAGATCGGTCTCGGCGAGCAGCAGCCGGGCCCGTTCCATGCGCAGACGGACGCGGTACCGGGCAGGCGTCTCACCCGTCTCGGCGCGGAACAGCTCGGCGAAGTGCGAGGGTGACAGGTGCGCCGCGGCCGCCAGGTCGTCGACAGTGCGGCCGTCGGCGAGATGGTTCTCGATGTGCCGCTTGGCCGTGGCGACGGCCGGGTGCATCGACAGCTGGCGGCCCGGCGGACGGCTGTCGGCCAGCCGCGACGCCTCGATCACCAACAGGGCCGCGGCGCAGGCCAGTCCGGCTGCGCGCAGCGGCTGATGGGTGGTGACCTCGCGCAGGAACAGCTCGAACGGCGCGACCATCGACCCGGCGTCCGCGATCACGTACGGCCGGCGCAGGCGCCACAACGGGTGCAGAGCGTCCGGCGGCACGAGGTCCGCGGGGGCCAGCGCGGCGAAGGCGAAGTGGTACGGCGCCGTGCTGGACTCCGCCATCGCATGCGGCACGCCCGGCGGCACCATCAGCAGACCGCGCGCCGGCACGTGCCGGATGTCCTCCGCCACCGTCCACCGCGTCGGCGGACCGGCCAGCTGCAGGTACAGCTCCCAGACGGCATGGGTGTGGGTGTCGATGACCCAGCTGGTGGGGGCGTGCTGATCGCCGGCGTGGACCAGCCCCGGCACACCGGACTGCCCCAGGTGCGCGTGGAATCCGGCGCTCAGTCCCGCGGGGCGGTCGATGGTCACCCGAGGATTATGTACATACGCCCGGGTCACCCGAACGCCGGGACAAGGCCCGTCCTCCTAGCGTCGGGGCATGACGACAGAGACACGCGCACTGCTGCCGACCGACGAGGACGTCGCGTTCTACCGGGAGAGCGGGTACTGGATCTCCCCGCCGGTCCTCACCGACGAGACCCTGGACGCCGCCGAGCGCGGTATGCGCCGCCACTACGCCGGCGACGTCGACCACGAACTGCCCGGCGACCCCGAGCGGGACGCGTGGGGGTGGCGTCCCGCCGACGGCGACGTGCTCCGCAAGAACGACTACGCCTCGCTGCGGGTGGACGAACTGGCCCGTCTGGTACGGCAGACCTTCATCTCCGCGGCCGCGGCCCGGCTCGCGGGAGCGGAGGAGATCCGGCTGTGGCACGACCAACTGCTGTACAAGCCGGACGGTTCGGCCCGGCAGGGCAACGTCGGCTGGCACACCGACCGGCAGTACTGGCGCTGCTGTTCCAGCGAGGAGATGCTGACCGCGTGGGTGCCCTTCCACGACGTCACCGACAGCCACGGTCCCCTCATGTTCGCGGCCGGCAGCCACCGTTGGAACGAGCGGACGGATCTCAGCTTCTTCGACCCGGACCTCACCACGATCGAGCGGTACGCCACCGAGCACGAACTGCGCATCGTCACCGTGCCGCTCGCCCGCGGCCAGATCAGCTTCCACCACTGCAGGACCCTCCACGGCAGCGGTCCCAACCACAGCGGCGAAGCACGCCGGTCGATCGCCGTCCACCTCCAGCCCGGCGACAACCGCCGTGTCGCCGCCGCGAACGCGGACGGCACCCTCGCCCGCCACACCAACGACCGCCTGGCCGCCGCCCGGCCGGACGGCGCCCCCGACTACAGCGATCCCGCGGTGTGCCCGCGCCTGTGGCCGCCGGTCCCGTGATCGCGCCCCGGAGGAACGGCGCGTGAACGCCGCACCGCTACGGGCGGCCAGGGCCGAGCAACGTAGCCATGGTCGGGAGGGGGTCCGGGCTCAGGATCCGCCCGGCTTGTACGCCAGCAGGCTCGCGACGGCCGACTTCGTCCCCTCGCCGTACGCCTGCACCAGCCGCGCCGTGACCACGAGCCCGGCCCGCTCGACCAGCCCGGCGATCCGCTCGGCCGGCATCCGGTACGAGTCGAAGGTGGCCGAGTCCGCGCCGTAGGAGAGCGTCCGGTGCAGATGCTCCGCATCGCCGACGCGGCCGACGAGCAGCAGTCGCCCGCCGGGGGCGAGGGTCCGGTGGAACTCCGCGAGGACCCCCGGCAGCTCCTCCGGCGGTATGTGGTGGGTGGAGTAGAACGCCAGCACACCTCCGAGCGCGCCGTCGCCGACGTCGAGCGACGTCATGGACCCCACCTCGAACCGCAGTCCGGGATGCGTCGTCCGCGCCAACTCCACCATCCGGGGCGACAGATCGACCCCGAAGACCGGCACCCCCATCCCCGCGAGATACGCCGTCACCTTGCCGGGCCCGCACCCCACGTCCGCCACGGGCCCGCCGTCGCGTACGAGTTCGGCGAACGCGTCCAGCACGGCCCGCGACAACGGGTCCAGCGCGTCCGGGGCGGGCACGGTGGCGGCGTAGCCGTCGGCGACGGTGTCGTACGACTCCCGCAGCGCGGCGAGGAAGGGAGACTGGATCATCCGGCCAACGTAGACGAGTAGCTCCGCGGTCCGCTGCCACTGAGTCCGTCAGCCGATGGACGGGCTGTACATACGACCGATCCGGCGGATCTCCTCCAGCGGGTACGGGGTCTCCCTGCTCTCGCGCTGGAGCTTGCGAAAGAAGTCCGCCATCACTGCGGTGAGCGGTGCGTGTCGGGCGAGGATTGCCGCGGCCTCCTCCGGGATTCCCGTGGGGCGCTGGCCTTGGGCATACGCGCGCACCTGCGCCTCGCGGTCGTCCCTCCCGTACCCGTACAGAGCGGTGACCAGCCAGTTCACCAGGTAGCTGACCGAGTAGCAGCGGTCGTAGGTCCGATGCCGGTCGAAGAAGCCGACCTCCTCCTGCGACAGCTCGAATCGGGAGGAGATCGCAAGCCCGTAGTCCGCGAAGAAAAGGCGCCGGCCGTCGGTCAGGATGTTCTCGAAGTGGGCGTCGAAGTGCAGGAGGCTGCGGCTGTTCATGAACGAGGTTCCAGCTTCCAGGTCCCTCTCCACCATGGCGCAGGCCCGGTCGGCGGCCTCGCCGCCGGCGTCCATCTGCTCGCCCAGCCACTGGTGCAGGTTCTGCGGGATGTACTCCAGGAACAGCGCGACGCTCGCGGAGGACTGCCGGAGAGCCTCGATCCGGCGGCGCACCTGCGATCCGCCGCCCCAGTAGGCGACGGCCCGTTCGACGTCGGCCAGTTCCTCGGGCAGGGGCGTGGAGTCCGGCAGCACCCGCCAGTGGTACATCAGGGGGAAGCCCTCGTATTCCCCCGCGAGGACCCAGTTCGTCGTCATGGTGTGGACGGCGAGCTCCCTCCAGACGCCGAAGCCCGGCCCGCCGATGCCGTACTGGCAGAAGACCGGCAGCGCGAACAAGTTCGCTGTGGACCGGACGCTGTCCGGTTGCATCTCCAGGTCTGTGAGGGGCACCCGCTTCACGAAGACCGGTGTTCCGGCAACCTCCAGCAGGGCCGACTTGCCGCCGATGCCCGAGTCGATCGGCATGGCGGCGTCCACGAGTTCGCTCAGGGCGCGGTCACTGCACAGGGCCAGGGATGTGGAGACGGCACTATGGGCGGTGAGACGTGCGCCGCGCGACATGTCAGGGCACTTCACTGCTGCCTCCACCCGGGCACCGACCTCGATCCTTCAACGGCTACGCACTCCTGCCGAGCGCGACCGCACTTTACGTGAAGATCGACGGCGGGTGTCGCGGCCGACCGTGCAGCGGTCCAACCTGGCGGGCTGGGCTGCCTACGGCTGATCGCACCGACACAGACGCGGCCATGGGGGCTTGACCCTGACCCGCGGGTCAGGACGTAGCGTCCCGCCATGACCGACACCCACCGCCTCGTGCGCCTCGCCCGCAAGCCCGCCGCCCTCCCCGCCCCGGGTGACTTCACGCTCGACGAAGTCCCCGTTCCGAGGCCGGGGGAGGGCGAGGTGCTCGTCCGCAACACGCACTTCCTGGTCTTCCCGGGGCTGCGCACGCTCATAGGCGGCGAGACCCGGGACGTCCCGCTGCCGCCCCTGAACCCCGGTGACGCCCTCTTCGGCCCGGCGGTCGGGGAGGTGCTGGAGGGCTCCCTGCCCAAGGGGCGGCGGGTGCTGCACCTGCAGGGCTGGCGGGAGTACGCCACCCCGCGCGCGGCCGACTGCCGGGTCCTGGACGGCACGCTCCCCGAACCGGCCGCCTCTCTCGCCCAGGGCTCCGCCGCGTACGGCGCCCTCACCCGGCTCGCCCGCGTCCGCGAGGGGGACACCGTGTTCGTGAGCGGCGCCGCCGGAGCCGTGGGCACCCTGGCCGGCCAGATCGCCCGTCTGCTCGGCGCCGCGCGGGTGATCGGCAGCACCGGCTCGCCGGCCAAGGCGCGGCGCCTGCGCGAGGAGCTCGGCTACGACGCCGTGGTGCTGCGCGGCACCGGCACGACCGTCGCGGCGCAGCTGGCCGAGGCCGCACCCGACGGCATCGACGTCATGCTCGACACCGTGGGCGGCGAGCAGTTGACGGCCGCGGTCGAGTCCGCCCGCCGCGGCGCCCGCTTCGCCCTCGTCGGCGCGCTCGCGGGCCAGCTCTCCCCGCGTCGCCGCGGTGGCAGCGCACCGGCGCTCGTCGACACGTTCCTGCTGCTGACCAGGGGCGTCACCCTGGCCGGCTACAGCGGCGCGGACCATCCCGACGTCGAGGCGGAGTGGGAGGGCCGCTTCGCCGAGTGGCTGCGCGCCGGCGCCATCCGCTTCGCGTACACGGCGGTCCGGGGAATGGAGCGGGCCCCGGCGGCGTTGCCGGATCTCATCGCGGGCCGCGCCTACGGAGCCGCGATCGTGGAGCTGTAGAACAGCGGAGGGAGCGGGCGATGCGGATCGGCGAGGCCGCGGCGGCGGCGGGCACCACACCCCGGGCGCTGCGCCTGTACGAACAGCGCGGCCTGCTCCCACCGCCCGCCCGGACCCCGTCCGGTCAACGCGACTACGGCCCGGCCGAGGTGGCGCGCGTCCGTGTCATCCGCGATCTGCAGGCCCTGGGCCTGACCCTGGAGGACATCCGCAGCCGCACCCACCGGCTCCACCTGCTCGCCGAGGACCCGCAGCGGCGCTGTACGGGCGGAACGGGCGCGTTCAGCCCGGTCGTCGCGGGCCGTCTCGAGGCGCTCGACACGGAGATCGACCGGCTGACGGGCCTGCGGCAGCGGCTGGCGGCGGCGGCACGTACGCAGCCGCCGCCGACCGGATGAACACGGCCCCGGTCTACGCCAGCGGCACCGGGAACGCCACCGGGCTGCAGTTGCCCGCGTGGTTGCGGGCGCGCACGCCGAAGAAGACGTTGTCCTTGGACAGGTCGACCTCCAGCGCCGTGACGTCGCCCGCGTCGATCACGTGCTCCCACTCCGGCGCCGTGGTCTCCCGCCACACCACGTCGTAGCCCGCCAGGTCCGGCTCCGCGCCCCGGTCCCACTCCAGCTGCGTCGAGTTGGTCAGCGCGCTGGTGCGGATGCGGACGTTGCGCGGTGTGCCCGGCGCCTGGGCCAGCGTCCACAGGGCGGCGCCGTTGACCCTGGCGACGCGCGCGATGTAGCCGAAGTCGCAGAACTCGGGCAGGTCGCCGAACTGCTTGCCGTCCACCACCCGTACGTCCTGGTGCTGGTGCGCGAAGTCCTCCGCCGGCTCCGTGAAACGGGCGGCCGGATACGCCTGCTCCAGGAACGGGATGTGGTCGCCGCCGCGGAGATAGCGGTCGCGCCGGTAGATCACCCGCACCCGCATGCCCGTCGCGTCGTTGTCCGACGTGTCGCGGACGAAGCGGGCGAGCTGCCGGGCGGGGGAGTCGTTCTCGCCGCCCACCGAGCGGCGTACCGAGGCCTGTTCGGGTGTCTCCGCCGTGGGCACGCCCTCCGCGAACAGCCGCACGGTGTACGGGTCGCGGGTGCCGTCGTCCGCCGTGGAGCTGCCCACGATGTCGTTCGTGAACATCCCCTGGACGTCCGCGCCCGCCGCCTTGAACTGCGTCGCCATGTGCCGGGAGCCGTACAGCCCCTGCTCCTCGCCGGCCACCGCCGCGAACACGAGGGTCGCGGCGGGCCGGCGGGTGGCCATCACCCGCGCCAGCTCCATCGCCACGGCGACGCCCGAGGCGTCGTCGTCCGCTCCGGGGGCGTCGGCGGTGGCGTTCATGACGTCCGTGACGCGCGAGTCGTAGTGCCCGGAGACGACGTACACCCGCTCGGGGGCGACGGAACCCCGCAGCGTGGCCACGATGTTGGTGATGCGCGTCGCCACCGGGATGCGGCTGGCCGGCTCCTGGACGTACGACTGCAGCTCCGCGGTCATCCGCCCGCCGCTCGCCTCGGCGTAGCGCCGCATCTCGGCCAGGATCCAGTCCCGGGCGGCGCCGATGCCGCGCGCCGGGTCGTCCTGGACGGACAGGGTGTGCCGGGTGCCGAAGGACGCCAGCTTGCGGACCGTCGCCTCGATCCGGCGGGGGTCGATCTCGCGCAGCAGGGCGCGCAGTTCGCGGCCCGGTGGCTGGGCCGTGCCCGGTGCGCCGTCCGACTCGGGTTTGTCGGCTGCGGCCGCCGGGAGGGTGGTGGCGGCCAGGGGGAGCCCGAGAGCGGCGGCCGAGAGGACCGTGCGCCGGGCGGTGCCGCGGGGGCGGCCGGTGTCGTGCTCGCTTCCGGATGGTTCAGGAATCAACGACATGGCGCCCATGCTTGTTGGCGTGCACAGGACGGGCAACGGTGCGGAGGCGATCGATCCGGGGGAGGGGCGATTTCCGGCCACGCCCCCGGACCCGCGTCACCACGGTGACGGAGCGGGCGGCGGCACCACCGGCGGCCGGTCGTCGCACGTGATCGTGTTGGGCAGCAGCCAGGGCGCCAGCCACGGCCCGGCCGTGCCGCCGCCGTCGTTGCCGCCGAGGTCCGTGAGGGAGAACTCCGAACCCGTGGCCGGGAAGTTGAACGACCCGCAGTTGTTCACCCCCACCGCCCCGACGTTGCGCGCGTCGACGTTCTCGAAGGACGCCGAGCCCTTCACCCGCGCGCTCAGCACGGAGGTGCCCGTTCCGTCGACGCGGATGTCCCGGAAGCGGATGCCGTCCATCGTGTGGACGTCCTTCACCGCCCACTCGCTGACCAGCATGATCGCGTTGTAGGTGCTGTCGAGGTAGTGGTCGCCGGACACCAGCACGTCCGCGTCGAAGCTCCCCTCGAGGGCGTACAGCCAGATCGCGCCCATCCCGATCCGCCAGTTCAGCTCCAGACCGCCGGCCCGCACCGTGGTGTTGCCGGTGAACCGCAGCTTCCCGGTGAACGGCTCGGCCCCGAACCGGGTGCCGGCGTGCAGCGCACTTCCCTCGCGGACCGGGTCGGCGACGAGGTTGGCCGAGACAGTGTTGTCCGTGCCGCCGTACAGCGCGATGCCGTTGGCCAGCACGGGGGACTGGACCGTGTTGCGGGTGACGGTGTTGCGGGCGTCGGCCTGCTTGTCCGACCAGAGCGCCAGGCCGTCGTCGCCGGCGTTGCGGACGAAGTTGCCCGCGACGAGCGAGTCGGTGACACCGGTGTGGAAGTTGAGGGCGTCGGCGATCTGGTCCGTGACCACGTTGTCCACGACCCGCAGCCCGCTCATCGGACCGTCGAACCACAGCCCCACCTTGGTGTGGTGGATGTACAGGCCCTCCACGACGGAGTCGCTCATCGCCCCGCCGACCCCGTTGACCTGGTCGGTGTCGATCCGCTCCCGCACGTCCCCCTCGATCGCGAAACCTGACAGCCGGACGTTCGCGCTGCCGCCGGCGGAGGCGTCCTTGCCGTAGAAGCCGACCCCGGTGTGCACCGAGCCGTCGGGGGCGGGCTCGTCCAGCGCGACCTCGCGGCCCTTGAGGACCGTGTACCAGCTGCCCGCGCCCTCGATCGTCACGTCGTCGACCACGATGTGCCGGTTGACCTGGAAGGTGCCGGGCGGGAGGTAGACCGGGCGGTCCTTGTGCCGGGCGTAGGCGATGGCCCGTTCGATGGCCGCGGCCGAATCGCGCCGGCCGGAAGGGTCAGCGCCGAAGGCCACCGCGTTCACCGCGCCGGTCCGCACCCGCGGCGGCGCGACCAGCTCGGTGTCCAGCAGGTCGACGACCGTCCACGCGGCGCTGGAGCCGGCGGGCGCGGTCAGCCGGACCACGTCGCCGGCCCGGTACGTCCGGCCCAGCAGCCGGCGCTGCTCGTCGTAGAAGTGGAAGGGCCGGATGGGCTTGTCGAGCACCGGCGGCGGGTTCGTCGCGGCGGGCACGCACTGGCACTCCGTGATCCACCAGTCCGGGTGCAGGAGGTCCGCCCCGGGGTCGTTGGTGAACGGGTACTGGTTGTACAGCCAGGAGTACTGCGACGTGAGCGTCATCCGCGCCGCCGGGCGGCCGTTCACCGACACGTCCAGCGGCGCGGTGATCCCACCGCCGTCCGGGGCGTCGGGGATGCTGTAGCGCACGGTGAGCGCGTTCGCGGCGGCGGGCAGCGTGAACTCGACCCACTGCCCGGGCGCCAGCCGCACCGCCGAACGCCCGGACGCCTCCGCCGGCAGCGTGTACGCGGTGCGGTCCGGCCCGATCACCGTCCCGCTGGTCCGCGCGTTCTCCGCCTCCTGCTCCAGGAACGGCACATCCGCCCCCCGCCCGGCGGTCAGCGCCGGATCGAGCGCGGCGCGGGTGACGACGGGTCGTGGCCCATCCGCGCCGGCGGACGCCGGCCCCGAACCGCCGAGGAGCAGGCCCAGGGCGGTGACGGACGCGAGGGCGGCGGCGAGTGCGCCGCGCGTGAGGCTGCTCCGGGGCATCCAAGGCTCGTTTCACTCGCAGGAGTCGGCCGCCGGAGAGGCTCGGGACAGGCCGGCCTCTCACGGGTGAGGCGACAGTAGGGCGCCGGCACCTCCGCCACAAGAGGCACTGCCAATGATTTTCTTCAGGCTGTCACATTCTTGCGTACACCTCCTTGCTTGTTACGTCGTTGTCTTCGGCGTACGACCCGGCCGCCGCAACACCCTGCCTGCGGGCCCGGCCCCGGACGTGGGCGAGGTGCTGCGCGGCGCGCGCCGGTGGTTCACCGAACTGAGCGGGATGGCGGCCGAGGCCGTCACCACGGTCGTCCAGGGGAACGACGGACACTGGACCGTCCACCTTGAGGTGGTCGAATGCCGGCGCTCGCCGGACGACTTCACGCCCATGGCTTTGTACGAGGTGATCCTCGGGGTTCACCCCTCCACGAACGTCAGGCTCGTCGCGTCGTACCGGCTGCCCGCGATCTCCCCGGCCGGCGCCGCGGCCTCGATCGCGGCCAGATCCTCGGCGCTGAGCTCGATCGCCAGCGCCGCGAGGTTCTCCTGGAGGTAACTCTGCCGTCGGGTGCCGGGGATGGGCACCACGTCGTCGCCCCGGTGCTGCACCCAGGCCAGCGCGAGCTGACCGGCGGTGACCCCCTTCGCCGCGGCCAGCTCCTCCAGCCGCGCGACGATCGCGAGGTTCCGCTCCAGGTTGCCGTCGGCGAAACGCGGCTGGCCGCGCCGCATGTCCGACTCCTCCAGCTTCTCCACCGACTGGTACCGGCCGGTCAGGAAGCCGCGCCCCAGCGGCGAGAACGGCACCAGCCCGATGCCCAGTTCACGGCAGACCGGCACGGTCTCCGCCTCCAGGTCCCGCGTCCACAGCGACCACTCGCTCTGCAGCGCCGCGATCGGATGCACGGCGTGCGCCCGCCGGATCGTCCGCGGGCTCGCCTCGGACAGCCCGAGGTGCCGTACCTTCCCGGCCCGCACCAGCTCGGCCATCGCGCCGACGGTCTCCTCGATCGGCACCCGCTGGTCGACCCGGTGCAGGTAGTACAGGTCGATGTGGTCCACCCCGAGACGGCGCAGCGACGCCTCGCACGCCTGGCTTACGTAGGCGGCGTCACCGCGGATCTCGGTCGGCTCGCCCAGCCGGTTGGCGAACCCGAACTTCGTGGCCAGGACCACCTCGTCGCGCCGCCCGGCGATCGCCCGGCCGATCAGCTCCTCGTTGTGCCCCACACCGTAGAAGTCCGAGGTGTCCAGCAGGGTCACGCCCAGGTCGAGGGCCCGGTGCAGCGTCGCGACGGACTCCTCGTCGTCCGACGCCCCGTAGGCGTGGCTCATGCCCATGCAGCCCAGCCCCTGCGCGGAGACGGCGAGTGCGCCGAGGTGCCGGGTGGGAAGGTCGTTCATGGTCTGCCTCCTGCGTCGTCGAACCGTACGTCAGGACGCTAGGCCTTCGAGTGTGCTCCGGGTCAAACCCATTACGGGGCAGCCCGTCGACGGTCCGCGCCGCCGGCCGGCTCCGGGCGGACGGTACCGGTTCAGACCTTCCGCCACCGCGCCATGCCGAACGAGTACAGCCCGAACAGGGCCAGCCCCGCCGCGACCACCGCCAGCAGCCACGGCCCCGCCGGAGTCCCGGCGAAGGAGCGCAGCGTGTCGTCCACGCCCCGCGCCTGATCCGGTTCGAACTCGACGGCCGCCTTCACCAGAAAGCCGCCGGCCGCGGCGAAGACCACACCCCGCGCCATCCCGCCGCCGGCACCTGTCACGTCCATGGCCCGCAGCTCGCGCCTGCTCATCGACGCCGGCTCCAGACGCTTGCGGAAACGCCGCAGCGCCGCCCGTACGGCGATCGTCGCGCCACCGGCGATGATCGCTGCGGCCACCGCCCCCACGATCCACCGGCCACCGGGCAGGTCGAGCACTCGTGCCGTGACGTCCCGCGAACGCCGGTCGCTCCTGCCGCTCCCGCTGTCCTCCCGCCCCACGGCGAAGGCGAGGACGGAGGCGCACAGCAGCCCGTAGAACACGAACCGCGCGGCGCCCAGCAGCCGGCGGCGCGGACGCCTGCCGTCATGTCCGGCCGCCCCGAACACCGCCTCGGACAGCCGCCACAGGGCCATCGCCGCGAGCCCGAGGCCGATCGCCCACAGCAGCACCCCGCCGAACGGCTGCCGGGCGACGACCTCCAGGGCACCGCCCCGGTCCGCCTGCTGTCCCGCGTCGCCGGTCGCGACCTGCACGGCCAGGGCGCCCACCAGCAGATACAGCACGCCGCGGGTCGCCAGCCCGCACCGGGCGGCGACACCGAGCGCCACGCCGCCGGCCGCCTGCGCCGACCTGTTCCGCTGATCCAGCACGGCCATCTCCAGGTCCGTTCGCCTTCGGGTGAGTTGCGGACCCCACCCGGGTGCCCTGGCCCGGCGAGCGGAAAACGGGAGCGCCTCCGCCGCCACAGCGGCGCGGCTCCCGCCGCCTCGCGCTCCGCGCCGACCTGCCCCCAGGCCGTGCGACTCCCGTCGTGCAACCGCGACTTGCCGAAAACCGCTTGCCTGTACACCCGCCGCGCTCGCTACACTCACCCCGCACGCCGCCTCCACCTGACGCGGCGTGTTCCGACGAGTGAGGGGAGATACGGCCGTGCGTGACCGCACCGCTACCGTCGCCGTTCCCCGCACCCGGTTCGACGTGATCCTGATCTCTCCGTCCTCCCGGTGACGGCTGCGCGGCCGGCACCGGAGACCGCGACGATCCACCTCCCCGCCCCCGGCGGAGACAACCTCCCCCTGCACCACGGGGGATGACGCCTGCCCGCACTGCGGACGGGCCCCGTCGCGCGATCGCGCCGCCCTGATTCACGACACGCTGAAAGGCCCCGGGCTGTGCGTACTCACCTCAACCCCCTCACCCTCGTCCGCAACATCGGCATCCTCGCCCACGTGGACGCCGGCAAGACCACCGTCACCGAACGGATCCTGTTCCTCACCGGCGCCACCCACAAGCGCGGCGAGGTGCACGAGGGCACGACCGTCACCGACTTCGACTCCCAGGAGCGCGATCGTGGCATCACCATCTTCGCCGCGGCGGTCAGCTGCGTCTGGAACGGCCACCAGGTCAACCTGATCGACACGCCCGGCCACGTCGACTTCGCCGACGAGGTCGAGCGCTCGCTGCGCGTCCTCGACGGCGCCGTCGCGGTGTTCGACGCCGTGGCGGGCGTCGAGCCGCAGAGCGAGTCGGTGTGGCGGCAGGCCGACCGGCACGGCGTACCGCGCCTGGCGTTCGTCAACAAGCTGGACCGGGCGGGCGCCGACCTCGACACCGCGGTCGCCTCCATCCGGGAGCGGCTGCACCCGGCACCCCTCGTCGTACAGCTGCCGATCGGCCACGAGGACGGCTTCACCGGTGTCGTCGACCTGCTCACGCTGCGCGCCCTGACCTGGGACGCGGACGGGCAGGCCGAGGGCCCGGTCCCCGAGGCGTCGGCCGCGGAGGCACGGCGGCGTCGCCGGGCGCTCGAGGAGGCGGTGGCGGAGCTGCACCCGGGCGCGTTCGAGGAGTTCTGCGCCTCGGGCACGCTGCACGCGGCGACGCTGGCCCGCGCCCTGCGCGAGCTGACGCTCTCGGGCGAGGGCCTGGTCGTGCTGTGCGGCTCGGCGTACAAGAACCGCGGCATCGAGCCCCTGCTCGACGCCGTGGCCGCGTACCTGCCGTCCCCGCTCGACGTCCCCCCGGTTCCGGGACGGCGGGCGGCGGATCCGGCGGAGCCGTTCGCGGGACTGGTGTTCAAGGTCGACTCGGCGCCCACGGGGCGGCTGACGAGCCTGCGCGTCTACGCCGGCACGATCCGCCGCGGGGACACCGTGCTCAACACCGCCACCGGCCGCACCGAGCGGATCGGCCGCATCCTGCGGGTGCAGGCCGACCGGCACGCGGAGGCGGACACCGCGGTCGCGGGCGACATCGTCGCCGTGGCCGGGCTGAAGTCGGCCCGCGCCGGGGCGACGCTGTGCAGCCCCGGCGCGCCGCTGACGCTGGAACCGCCCACCGTGGCGGAACCGGTCGTCTCGGTCGCCGTCGAGGCCCGGCGCGGCACGGACACCGACCGGCTGGCCACCGCGCTGGCCCGGCTGGTGGAGGAGGACCCGTCGCTGTCCGTACGGACGGATCCCGAGACCGGCCAGACGCTGCTCTCCGGCATGGGCGAGCTGCATCTGGAGGTCGCGGTGGAGAAGATCCACCGCGCCCACGGCCTCGAGGCCGCCGTCGGCCGGCCCCGCGTGGCGTACCGCGAGACGGTCGTGCGGGGTGTGGCGGGCCTGGTGTACCGGCATGTCAAACAGGACGGCGGCGCGGGCCAGTTCGCGCACGTCGTGATCGATGTGGAGGCACAGGATGAGGGATTCACGTTCACCTCGGCGGTGACCGGCGGCCGCGTACCGCAGGAGTTCGTCCGCGCGGTCGAGGCCGGCTGCCGGGACGCCCTGGCCGAGGGCCCGATCGCGGGCCACCCGGTCACGGGTGTGAAGGTCACGCTGACGGACGGCGCCACGCATGTGAAGGACTCCTCGGAGACCGGGAGTTCATGAGCACCTGCCAGGCCGAGTACGTACGCATCCCCAACGCCCAGGGCACCCTGGTCGCCACCGACGAGGTGCCGGGCGAGGAG